>NZ_RZRO01000069.1:30342-36694 GCF_003997975.1 Mesorhizobium sp. M7A.F.Ca.US.005.03.1.1 | reverse complement strand
TCTGATCCTTGAAGCGCTTGATGGCGGCGAACTCGTCACCGCCGAGCCGTGCGACGAACTCGCCCTCGCCGGTGAGTTTCGCCAGCCTGCGGGCAACGATCTTGAGAGCCTGGTCGCCGGCCGCGTGTCCCCTGAGGTCGTTGATCTCCTTGAAGCGGTCGAGATCGATGACGATGACCGCCGCCATCGTGTCCTCGCCCTCGCATGCCCGGTCGATCTCATGGTCGAGGCGGTCGTTGAAGGAGACCCGGTTGGGAAGGCCGGTAAGGGCGTCGTTGAGGGCGAGATGCTGAAGCCGCTCGAAACTCTCCAGTCGGCCACGCTCATCGATCAGGTAGCTGGCGAAGCCGGTGGCCGCGACGATCAGGCCGACCACGGCGACGGCGACCGCCATTGCCACCAGAATATCGGGATTGGTGCCTGTGCTGATGAAGGACAGCGGCGTCACCGCCACCGCGGCCATAGCCGTGAAATGCAGGCCGACGATCGCCAGCACCAGCAGCCCGATGGCGAGATAATGCGACCAGCCGTATGGCCGGCGTACGGCATGGCCGACGGCCAGGGCGGAGAACACCGCCGAGATGACCAGTGAGGCCACGACATAGGAGCCGTCCCATTCGACAATGCCGGCAACGTGATAGGCCATCATACCGGTGTAGTGCATGGCCGAGATCGCCAGGCCGACGACGACGCCGCCCCATTCCGGGGCCAGCCGCCGGCTCTTGCCGGATGCGAGGGTGAAGCCCAGCCCGGTGCCGACGATGGCGATGACCAGGGACGCCATGGTCAGGACCGGATCGAAGGTGATCGGCGCGCCGGGCTGGTAGGCCAGCATGGCGATGAAATGGGTGCACCAGATCGACGAGCCGGCGGCGACCGCGGTCAGGAACAGCCAGCCCTTCATCTGCACGCCGGTGGTTTTCCTCGAACGGTCGAAGAGGCCGATCGTCACCCAACAGCCGGTGACGCACATCAGCGCCGCCAGGAGGACAAGCCACAGATTATGCTCCGTGGCGATGCATGATATAACGCGCATCGAGAGTCGCCCAAGCCCGAGGAGCCCGCGATGTGCGAGCAAAAGCTGCTCCGGCATCGACATGCGAACCAGGACAACTCTGTCCTGCTTGCTTAGCGTGGCCGCATGAAAACTTGATTAAATCCGCCAGTCGAATGCATCCTATGATTGTAGCAGGTTGTTTCCCAGAGCATGGCCCCGAAAAGCGGGCCGGCTTCTCGGACAACCGATTTTTTCGTTTATCCAGACATCATGCCCGCCGCCTGCCTCACGCTGGATCGGCAGTCTGGCACGCAGATCAGCGTGCCGCACAGCGCGCCGGCCTTGAGCGCATCGATCATCGTCGGCGCATCTCGCGCAAACCCCGGCGCGAGGCCGGGGCTGTTGGTACCAAGACAGGCGATGATGCCGGAAGCGGGACGTAGGACCCAGCTTAGCCCCCGAAACTTCTCACCGCGTTGGGTCGCATGGTGTCCATGGTCGCCCCATTGCGATCCTCGTCAAGCAGCGAGTTGCTGCCGAAGCTGGCGCGCACGCCGATCAGGACTTCGTGGCTTGAATAACCCGTTTCGGAGACCGTGGTCCGCTCGAACTGATAGCGCCCAAACAGCGACCACGGTGTATCGTCGAAGCGGTATGTGGCCTGAACGGCGGCGTCAAACATGTCCTCGTTGGAGCCCACGAGCGTTCTGTGGAAATCGAGTTCGGCATCCAGGCGAAAGTTCTTCTGGACGAAATAACGCGCGACGCCGCGGACACCCCATTGGTCGAAACGTTCGATATCGAAATGTTCGGAATCGAAGGTGAACTGGCCATAATAGGCTTGGCCGTAAAGGGTCAAATTGCCGAGATAGACCTGGGCTTCCGGCCCCACCTGATAGTCGTACACACTTACGTCGCGAAGGAAATTGGAGCCATAGGATTTGTAGGCAGCGAAAACGCCAGCCGCAAAACTGTCGGGATCGCGATAATAGCCATGGATCGCGGCGCCGGTGCCATCCAGGTGAAAGTCGTCCTGCCAGATGCGATCGTAAGTGAGGTCGCCTTGCAGGTTCCAGCGCCCGGCAAACGGAATGTTGACGCGACCTGCACCACCGCCGCCCCGGACCGTGTCGTCGTTGCCGTCGGGAAACCTTAGTCCGCCAAGGTAAAGTTCGCCGTAGCCGGAGATATGCGGCGTGACCATCGTTTCTTCTGCGATCGGCTGCAAGATGTCGGCCGCGTAGGCAGACGTCGCCACGACCAATGACGCGACGACAATAGGAAAACGCTGCATGTGACCCCCGAATATTCCGAATATACTGACGCAGCTAACACGCGGAAGGCACCAGAAGTAAAAAGAAATGGACGCGACCGCTCGACTTGCCCGATTGCAGCCGAGGTGCAGCATTTTTGCAACGAAAGCTTGTCTTCGACCACTAAAATCAAGTGCTGCCGCATCTTCGCACGTCTGAAAGCGCGCGGCGCTGTAACGCCAGCGCTCCGAGCCGGGTTGACGGCGAAGTTCTCAGAGGACTGAAAAGAGATAAATCGGAACCCACGCGATCAGCCAAGCCACAACAGCGAAAGCTCGTCACCCGCGTTCGTCACCCCTGCCGTGCGCCGTTCATCTCTTGCGCAAGGCCGTTCATCTCTTGCGCAAGGCCGTTCATCTCTTGCGCAAGCCGGAAACCCCGTGATACTCGCGCGCCAAGAACTCCTGTCGCGGAACCGCCAAATGTCCAAAACCAAAGACATCAAGAAAGTCGTGCTCTCCTATTCCGGCGGTCTCGACACATCCATCATCCTGAAATGGCTGCAGACCGAGTTCGGCGCCGAGGTCATCACCTTCACCGCCGATCTCGGTCAGGGTGAAGAGCTGGAACCGGCGCGCCGCAAGGCCGAGATGATGGGCATCAAGGACATCCGTATCGTCGATGTGCGCGAGGAATTCGTCGCCGACTTCGTCTTCCCGATGTTCCGCGCCAACACCGTCTATGAAGGCACCTATCTGCTCGGCACCTCGATCGCCCGGCCGCTGATCTCCAAGCATCTGGTCGATATAGCGCGGGAAACCGGCGCCGATGCGATCGCGCATGGCGCCACCGGCAAGGGCAACGATCAGGTTCGCTTCGAGCTCTCGGCTTACGCACTGAACCCCGACATCAAGGTCATCGCGCCGTGGCGCGACTGGACGTTCAAGTCGCGTACCGACCTGATGAATTTCGCCGAGCAGCACCAGATCTCGGTGCCGAAGGACAAGAAGGGCGATGCACCGTTCTCGGTCGACGCCAACCTCTTGCATTCGTCCTCCGAGGGCAAGGTGCTGGAAGACCCGTGGGTGGAGCCGCCGGAATTCGTTCATCAGCGCACCGTTTCGCCGATGGACGCGCCGGACAAGGTCACCGAGATCGAGATCGAGTTCCTGAAGGGCGATCCGATCGCGCTGAACGGCAAGAAATTGTCGCCGGCAACCATGCTGGCGACACTCAACGATCTTGGCCGCGACAATGGCATCGGCCGGCTCGACCTGGTCGAGAACCGCTTCGTCGGCATGAAGTCGCGCGGCGTCTACGAAACGCCAGGCGGCACCATCCTGATCGCCGCCCACCGGGCCATCGAATCGATCACGCTCGACCGAGGTGCGGCCCACCTCAAGGACGAGTTCATGCCGCGTTACGCCGAGCTGATCTATAACGGCTTCTGGTTTGCGCCCGAACGGCTGATGCTGCAGGCGATGATCGACAAGAGCCAGGAAGACGTCGAGGGCACGGTGCGGCTCAAGCTCTACAAGGGCAACGTCATGGTCACCGGCCGCAAGTCGAAGAAGACGCTTTACTCCGATGCGCTGGTCACTTTCGAGGACGACCGTGGCGCCTATGACCAGAAGGACGCCGCCGGCTTCATCCGCCTCAATGCACTGCGGCTGAGAACGCTGGCAGCGCGCAACCGCGCCAAGTAGGGCGGATGCGCGGTTTCGGTCGCTGCCTGGCGCCGCTGGTTGTTCTGGCGACGCCGGCCGTCGGCCAGGAGTTCGACCCCGCCTCTCTTGACCTTCCCGCGCTGATCGAGTGCAGGGCGGACGTTCCGACTTACAACGACTTTGCCCTGTGGCTGTCCAGCGCACCGGGTGCCGTTGAAACGCTTGGCTGGAAGGAGGTTGCCTCCGGCAATCCGTTTCTCAGCCAATACGAACTGCCGGCCAAAATCCGCGTGTTCAACCGCGAGACAGGATCGATCGTGTTTACCGCTGCGGGGCCGATGGCCGTGCTCGACGGCGTTGCCGCGCCGGAGCTTGCAAAAGAACTCGACGTCATGGCCGTGTTTTCCACGCCGCAAAAATTCCTTGGCGAAAAGGTCGTTGTCCAAAGCACCGAAGAGTCGGAAGGATTGACCTTCTCCACGGACGTCAAGCTCAACGTCTCGACCGTCGAGTCCCATCCCGGCAAGACCCTGGCCGGCTGCTCCTACACGCTCGAAATCAAATAAAAACCCGGCATTCACGCCGGGTTTTCGATCAAGTCAAAAATGGCCGGGGCCTCCTGCCCGGTGCATGGTCCGTCAATCGCCGTCGATCGCCGTGGCAATACGAGCGATGGCCTGCTGATAGACGCTCGCGGAATTCCAGCCGGCAATCGCGCCCATATTCGCACTCGCGCTCGCGCCTGCCCGCCAGCCATGGCCCTTGAGGAAGTTGGCGGTGGAAGCCAGCGCCGTGCCCTTGTCGCGCAGGTTTCCGCCGCCGACGCCATATTTCAGGACGTTTCCTGGCAGGAACTGCGTGTGTCCGATCTCGCCATGCGCGGCCCCGACCGACGAGGCTGTCAGCGCCCCGCGATCGACCAGCTTCAGGGCGGCGATCGCATGCGGGTAGAAGAACCCCGGGCGGCGGCAATCATAGGCAAGCGTCAAAATCGCAGAGACGGTGTTCTGGTTGCCCATGGCCGAACCGAAGCCGGTTTCCATACCCCAGATGGCCAGCAACACGCCCGGCGACACGCCGTAATTCGCTTCGATCTTGGAGAACAGCGCCGCATTCGACTTTTTCAGCGACCGGCCCTTGGAGATAATCGCCGCGCCGCCGCGCCGCCGCATGAAATCGTCCACCGAGCCGCTGAAGGCCTTGTGAATGCCGCGGTCGACGGAGATCGTCTTTGTCGCGTAGTTCGCCCCGGCCAGAGCGGCCAGCCCCTTGGCGCCCACACCTTCCGACCTGGCCTGCGCGGCAAAGTCCTGCTTCCAGGCCTCGAAGCCGGCGCCGGTCTTGCCGCAGCTGGCCGCTGCCTGTGCGCCCGTCGCCAGCGCAAGCACCGCCATCGCGGCCGCTGCAAACATCTTTCCCTTGGCAAGAATTGCCATGTTGATCTCCTGGTTGCCTGAATCACGTCCCAATTGCGAACTTGCCAGCGAAACGCGCACTTGTCACTGTCACCGCTGCAATGCTGGCGAATGCCGTGGAATTTGCCTAGGATCAAGTGATTATTGTGGCAAGGGGGCTGCATGCAAGACGTTGATGTCGTCATCATCGGCGCCGGCTCGGCGGGTCTTGCCGCTGCCAAAACCCTGCAGGCGGCGGGGCTTTCCTTCACGCTGCTCGAAGCGATGGACAGAATCGGCGGGCGAGCCTGGACCAGCGACCAGCATTTCGGCGTGCCTTTCGACATCGGCTGCGCCTGGCTGCATGCCGCCGACCGCAATCCCTATTTTCCCGAAGCGCAAGTGGCAGGCTGGACGTTGCATCATCACGACATGAATGTCGATCATCTCTACTACCGCGAGCGCAAGGCGAGCGAAGCGGAAGAAGCCGACATGAAGGCCGCCGACGCCAAGCTGTTCGAACTGCTGGCCAGGCATGAAGTGAAGGACGGAGATGACGATCGTCTTTCGGCGCTGTTGGCAAAAGGCCATGCGCCGCGCGCCGCCGCCACCTTCGCCGGGCCGATGGATTTCGGCGCCGACGAGGACGAAATCTCGATCCTGGACTTCCAGGCCGCCGCCGATCTCGACCCGAACTACTTCAGCAAGGAGGGCCTTGGCGCGCTGGTGGCGCGTTTCGGCGCCGGCGTGCCGGTCGAACTGTCGACGCCGGTACGCAAGATCCTGTGGGACGTGCCCGGCGTCGCCTGCGTCACCGATCGCGGCACCGTCCGCGCCAAAGCGGTGATCGTGACCGCTTCGCCGGCGGTGCTCGCCTTCGAGGAGATCGCGTTCTCGCCGGCCCTGCCCGACACCCATTTTGGCGCCTTCTTCGACCTGCCGATGGGCATGCTGACCAAATTGCCGGTCGAAATATCGGGCACAAGGCTCGGGCTGCAGCCTTTCGACGACCTGCTGATCGAACGGATGGCCAGGCACGAC
>NZ_RZRO01000069.1:0-30332 GCF_003997975.1 Mesorhizobium sp. M7A.F.Ca.US.005.03.1.1 | reverse complement strand
CCGTTCGCCCTTGACCTGATGGTCGGGTGCGTCGGCGGCGATTTCGCCTGGGAAATGTCGGCGGCCGGCGAGGCGGCCGGCATCGACTTCGTCGTCGACCGGCTGTGCGGCATCTTCGGTGGCGATACGCGCAAGCATGTCGGACGCGCCATGATGACCAATTGGGGCGGCGAGCGCTTCGTGCGCGGCGCCTACGCCGCCGCCCGCCCTGGCCGTTCCCTGGCGCGCGCCGCGCTCATGCAGCCGGTGGCCGACAAGATCTTCTTCGCCGGCGAGCACTTGGCCGGCCCGCTAATGCAGACCTGCGGCGGCGCACGGCTGTCGGGCGAAGCGGTGGCAAGACAGGTTGTCGCCCAGCTTGCGGCCAAATAGCTTCAGGAAAATGTGGAACGCCGCGCGGCTGTTCGCGTTGGGCACGGGCCGCCGTGAACATCTATGTCACCTCCGGTGAATTGAGACCGACATGAAACTCTTCGACTGCCCCCATTGCGGCCATCGCATCTATTTCGAGAACGCCCAGTGCCTGAACTGCGGGAACCCCGTGCTCTACGATCCCGAGCACGCCTGTTTCGCGCTGGCGAGCGCCGACGGCATCTTCCAGTGCACCAACGCCGATGAATGCGCCTGCAACTGGATGGCCGAGCCCGGACACGCCTTTTGCCGCGCCTGTGCGCTCAACCAGTTGATCCCGGATCTCTCCGTCGACGGCAACCGCCGCCGCTGGATCCGTGTCGAAGCGGCGAAGAAGCGCGCCATCTATTCGCTGCTGGCCTTCGGGCTGCCGGTGGCGCCCAAGCAGAACCCCGCCGACGAGATCGGGCTGGCCTTCGACTTCCTCGCCGATCCGATCGGCGGCGGCCCCGGCGGCGAGCGGATCCTGACCGGCCACGACAATGGCCTGATCACGCTCAACGTCGCCGAGGCGGATTCGGCCGAGCGCGAAAAGCGCCGCGTCGAGATGGGCGAGAACTACCGCACCTTGCTCGGTCATTTCCGTCATGAGCTTGGGCACTATTATTGGGACCGCCTGATCCGCGACGATCCGCACCGGCTCGAAGCTTTCCGCGCACTGTTCGGCGATGACCGCGCCGATTACGAACAGGCGCTGAAGGCCTATTATGCCAATGGTGCGCCGCCCGACTGGCAGCAAGGCCACATCTCGGCCTATGCGACCTCGCATCCATGGGAGGACTGGGCCGAGACCTGGGCTCACCACCTGCACATCACCGACACGCTGGAAATGGTGCACGCACTGAACTTTCCGCTCGGCCGGCTGGAGACGGTGGAGGCCAACGACTTGCCGCGCGGCGACACCGGCGGCGAATTGCAGGCCGCACCCTCGGAGCCGCCGACCGCGCCCGAGTCTTTCGAAAAGATCCTTGCCCGCTGGCTGGTGCTGTCGGAAGCCTCCAATTCGATCAACCGCTGCATGGGCCTGCCGGACCTCTATCCCTTTGTCATTTCGGACGTCACGGCGCGGAAATTGGACTTCGTTCACGAACTTCTGACCGATTTGCCTGGAGAACAGGGAACAAATCGTGAGTTGGCACAGGCGCTTTAGCGGGAACGCATGAGCTGCTGCCCCGTTTTCGCTGGCGAGGGACCATGAAAACGGAGAGAAACCATGAAATCCCTGTTGTTTCCGGCGGTCGCCGGAATGCTGACCGTGATGTCGGGCGCCGCGTTTGCCGACACCGCCGTCTCAGCCGTCACCGACCTTAACGTTCGCGCCGGACCCGGCCCGCAATACCCTGTCATCGGCGTGCTCGCCGCCGGTCAGTCGGCAACGCTCAATGGCTGCATCGAAAACAGCAAATGGTGCACCATAGCCGAGGCCGGCGGCCAGGGCTGGGTCTATTCCGACTATGTGACGGCCGATATAGGCGGCAGCCGGGTGGTGCTGACGCAACGGCGCGCCAGCGTTGCTGTCGTCTCGCCGCCGGAGGACATCGGCAACTACTCGACCGATTATACCGGCGCGATCATCGCCAGCGATCCGGTCGTCGATGACTTCCCGCCGCCCCCGGCTGAAGTCCGCACCTATGTCGACACGCATCGCCTCGATCCCATCTATCTGGAAGGCGAAGTGGTCACCGGCGCGACCCTGCCCGACACCGTCGAGCTGCGCGAGATTCCGGACTACAATTACCGCTATGTCTATGTGAACGGCCAGCGGGCGCTGATCGATCCGCAGACCCGGCGCATCATGTACGTCGTGCGCTGACGACAATTGGCATAAGCGGCCGCTGCCACAGCAGCGGCCGCCGGCAGGCGGCACCGCAGCGCCGCCTCTTCTGCGCCGACGCTGCTTTGAGGGTTGTGCTTTGCGGAAAACGATTCCGATTTTCCGGGCCATCGATTAGTCAATAGGCGATGACTTTGGCAAAGGAGCCCGCGTGACCATCGATCCGGCCGCCTTCGAGCGCTACAGGCATTCGCCGAACGCCAGGACGACCTTGCCGCGCCTGTTGCTCGGAACGGGGATCGTTGTCCTTTTTTGGGCAGCAACCACCGTGGCCGTGCTGGTCGGCGGCACCTATGCCTTCTTCGCCCGGCAGGCGGCCCCATCATCCGGCATGCAGGGTTTCCTCGCCTCGCCCATCGGCATCCTCGCCGCGCTCGTCTCGTTCGCCGGCATCTGGATCGGCCTGTGGGTCGCGATGCGCTGGGTGCATGGCGAGAAGCTGTCGGCGCTGCTCGGCAACAGCCGGCGTGTTTCGTGGTCCGGCTTCCTCAAGGGGCTGATCGCGGTGCTGATCACCTCGTTGATCTCCGAAATCCTGCTCTATCTCTTGCAGCCGCAGATCGCGCGCGGCCCGATCAGCCTGTCGTCCTGGCTGCTGTTTGCGATCCCGATCGCCGCGCTCACTCTGTTGCAGACCTCGTCGGAAGAGTTGCTGTTTCGCGGCTACCTGCTGCGCGGTCTCGCCAGCCGGTTCAAGAGCCCGTTCATCTGGGCGCTGCTGCCGGCCCTGCTGTTCACCTCGCTGCATTGGAGTGCGAGTTCGTCGCCAGCCATCAACGCCTGTGTGCTGGCGTCGATCGCCGCTTTCGCGTTGCTGCTGACGCTTGTCGTTTACGCAACAGGCAATCTCGGCGCCGCGCTGGGTGCTCATCTCGGCAACAACCTGACCGGCTTCCTGCTGATCTCGCATCAGGAAAGCTACAATTCCTTCGCCCTGTTCAACGCCAGGCCGCTCGAGGGACCGGGCTGGGCAACGTCGGATGCGGTTCTCATCGCCTTCATCGGCATCGCCTGCAGCCTGCTGACCATCGGGCTGCTTTTGCATCCGCGCTCGCCGCTCAAGGTCGCCGCCGAGCTTCCGGACCGCACGAGCACGGCCTGAATGCGGGTCCGGGAATGACGCTACCCGGCCCTTGTCTTGACTCTTGCGCAGATTTCCTGTCTACACGCCCCGAATTCCGCGACGAGTATCCCTCCGAGCAAGCCGACCAGGACGCCGAAACCTCTTTGAGGTGAAGTGCTGTAAATCGATCCTGGAGGCCAACACCCGGCAGCGCTGAGCGCCCCCGGGTGCTTTTTGGTTTTGGCTTTTGCTTGGACTTTTGGTTGGACACTGGGCGCGAACGCATTACCTCTCGGGCACCATCCGGGTGCCAGGGAAAAGGAAAACGAATGTTTGAATCGCTACAGGAACGTCTTGGTTCGATCCTGAACGGCCTGACCGGCCGCGGCGCGCTGTCGGAGGCTGATGTCTCGGCGGCGCTGCGCGAGGTGCGCCGTGCGCTGCTCGAAGCCGACGTGGCGCTGGAAGTGGTGCGCTCCTTCACCGACAAGGTGCGCGAGAAGGCCGTCGGCGCTGCCGTGGTCAAGTCGATCAAGCCCGGCCAGATGGTCGTCAAGATCGTTCATGACGAACTGGTCGACATGCTCGGCGCTGAAGGCGTCGCCATCGATCTCAATGCCCCGGCGCCGGTCGTCATCATGATGGTCGGCCTGCAGGGTTCCGGCAAGACGACCACTTCGGCCAAGATCGCCAAGCGTCTTTCCGAGCGTCAGAACAAGAAGGTCCTGATGGCCTCGCTCGACACGCGGCGCCCCGCCGCGCAGGAGCAGCTTCGCCAGCTCGGCGAACAGGTCAAGGTCGCCACGCTGCCGATCATCGACGGCCAGTCGCCGGTCGACATCGCGCGCCGCGCCGTGCAGGCGGCCAAGCTCGGCGGCCACGACGTCGTCATCCTCGACACCGCCGGCCGCACCCATATCGACGAGCCGCTGATGGTCGAGATGGCCGACATCAAGAAGGTATCGAGCCCGCACGAAATCCTGCTGGTCGCCGATTCGCTGACCGGCCAGGACGCCGTCAACCTGGCCAAGAGCTTCGACGAGCGCGTCGGCATCACCGGTCTCGTGCTGACCCGCATGGACGGCGACGGCCGTGGCGGTGCTGCCCTTTCGATGCGCGCCGTCACCGGCAAGCCGATCAAGCTGATCGGCACCGGCGAAAAGATGGACGGGCTGGAGGAATTCCACCCCAAGCGCATCGCTGACCGCATCCTCGGCATGGGCGACATTGTCTCGCTCGTCGAAAAGGCCGCCGAGAACATCGACGCCGAACAGGCGGCGGCGATGGCCAAGAAGATGCAGTCGGGCAAGTTCGACCTGAACGATCTCGCCGGCCAGCTTCAGCAGATGTCGAAGATGGGCGGCATGGGCGGCATCATGGGCATGATGCCCGGCATGGGCAAGATGAAGGACCAGATGGCCGCCGCCGGTCTCGACGACAAGATGTTCGGCCGCCAGCTCGCCATCATCTCGTCGATGACCAAGGCAGAGCGCGCCAATCCCGATTTGCTCAAGCATTCGCGCAAGAAGCGCATCGCTGCCGGTTCCGGCACCGACGCGGCCGAAATCAACAAGCTGCTCAAAATGCATCGCGGCATGGCCGACATGATGAAGGCGATGGGCGGCAAGGGCAAAGGCGGCGGCCTGATGCGCGGCATGATGGGCGGCCTCGCCTCCAAGATGGGCCTCGGCGGCATGATGCCCGGCGGTATGGGTGGCATGATGGGCGGCGGCATGCCGGACCTGTCGAAGATGGACCCCAAGCAGCTCGAAGCCTTGCAGAAGCAGGCGCAGGCAGCCGGCCTAGGCGGCGGCATGAAAGGCCTTCCCGGCGGCGGTGGCCTGCCCAGCGGCATGCCAGGTTTGCCCGGCGGCATGAAACTTCCCGGGCTTCCCGGCCTCGGCGGTGGCGGGCTGCCCGGCCTTGGCAAGAAGAAGTGAGGACGCCATGAACGAAGAAAAGGACATGGCCGACGCCCGCGCCCTCCTGGCAGATTACCGGGCGTCGATCGACAACATCGACGCAGCCCTCATCCACATGCTTGCCGAGCGCTTCCGCTGCACCAAGGCGGTTGGCGTGCTGAAGGCGACTCATGGCTTGCCGCCGGCCGACCCGGCACGCGAGCAGCAGCAGATCGCCCGGCTTCGCCAGCTGGCGAAGGATGCCCATCTCGACCCGGATTTCGCGGAAAAGTTCCTCAACTTCGTCGTCCGCGAAGTGATCCGCCACCACGAACAGATCGCCGCTTCCAACGGCGTGACGAAAACCAACTGAAACCCAATCAACGAACTTAGTTTTTAGGAGAAAAGAAATGCCGTTGAAGATCCGACTGGCCCGTGCGGGCTCGAAGAAGCGTCCTTATTACCACGTCGTCATTGCCGACGCCCGTTCGCCGCGTGACGGCCGGTTCATCGAGTCCATCGGCTCGTGGAACCCGCTGCTGCCCAAGGACGGCGAACGCGTCAAGGTCGACGCCGACCGCGTCAAGCATTGGCTGGCGCATGGCGCCCAGCCGACCGACCGCGTGCTGCGCTTCCTCGACGAGGCCGGCCTCGTCAAGCGCGACGCCCGTTCCAACCCGAAGAAGGCCGAGCCGGGCAAGAAGGCGCAGGAACGCGCTGCTCTTCTGAAGAAGGCGCAGGAAGATGCCGCTGCTGCCGTTGCCGCCGCCGCGGCTGCACCGGCCGAGGCGGAAGCCGCAACCGCCGAATAAGTATTTGCTCTATCGCATCCAGGAAAACGGCGGGCCATGTGCCCGCCGTTTTTTCATTCGACCCTGTCTGTAAAAGCCGCCCGGTCAATAGCCGCGCGGGCAGCGGTCAATATAGACGCGGCCACGGCTATCGCGGTAGCGGCATTCGCCACGCTCGCTCGCCCGGCCGATCAGCGCGCCGGCAACAGCGCCGACAGCACCACCGACGACGGCGCCTTCAACCGGATCGCCGGCGACGGCCGCACCGACGGCAGCGCCACCGAGGCCGCCTACGGCCGCGCCTTTTTCCGTTTGCGAACAAGCGGCGAGCGGCACCAGCAGCGCCATCAAAAGCATCGTTTTCTTCATCGTCGTTCCTCTC
Organism: Mesorhizobium sp. M7A.F.Ca.US.005.03.1.1; assembly: GCF_003997975.1. Classification (NCBI taxonomy): domain Bacteria; kingdom Pseudomonadati; phylum Pseudomonadota; class Alphaproteobacteria; order Hyphomicrobiales; family Phyllobacteriaceae; genus Mesorhizobium; species Mesorhizobium sp. M7A.F.Ca.US.005.03.1.1. Next base: position 23,950 of record NZ_RZRO01000069.1, on the reverse strand, counting down.
CGATAGGAGCCGCCTCCGCCGCCGGGCGAATCTCTAACTCGCAACTCGACGATTCGATCCCTGAGATATTGCCCGGCAAAGGGTTCAGGCTTCGAGCCGAAAGCGGTGCTTCGATCCGGATCTAACGGCTGAACGGGATCAGCGCGCGGAGCCTGGGATCGCGCAGATACAGGCCACCCCACAGGATAATGCCGAGATAGACGCCGAACAGAATGTGCGAGAACAGCGGGTTGTCGACGCGGACATTGGTGGCGATGGCGCCGCCCATATAGGCGGTGAGCAGGATGGCGCCGAGCACCGAGGTGCGCGGCAGCGCATAGAGAGCGGTCGAGATCAGGCCGATGACACCAAGCATGCGGGCGACATTCGGATCGGCCGGCCAGCCAAGCGGCACCATCGTCTGGATGACGATATCGAGCGGCGGCAGCTTGATGGCGCCGTCGAAGATCATGAACAGCACGATGACGCCGCTGAGCGCGCGGCCGGTCCACAAAGCGCCCGGCGAGACGGGCGCGGTTTCGGAAATGCTCATGATGGTCCCTCCTGATGGCTCTATCCCCTTCTTGCTGGGGTCGAACCAAGGACGTGGCATGGAGCGGCGATCCGACAGCGGGGCGGATTCTTTTAATCCCGCTAAGCCCGCGCGCCTTTGCCTACGAAAAATAGAACTTTTCCGCCGGGATCATCTTCGGCGGCGTTTCGCCAAGCGCCTCGAACACCGAGATTTCGCAGACACGGCAGAGGCTGTCGAGAGCGAGGTCGTTGGCTTCGGTGCCGAACGGATCCTCGAGCTCTTCCGACAGCGCGTCGAGGCCGAAGAAAGTGTAGGCGATCAGCGCGGTGAACAGCGGCGTCGCCCAACCGGTGGTCGAGATCAGGCCGATCGGCAGCAGCAGGCAGACGATATAGGCCGTGCGATGCACCAGCAGCGTGTAGGCGAACGGCAAGGGCGTACCGGCGATCCGCTCGCAGCCGGCCTGGATGGCGGCAATCGACGCGAGCCTCTCATCGAGGATACGAAAGCCGACCGTGTCGACGTCGCCCGCCAGGCGCTGCGCATTGGCACGCCGACCCATGCGCCTGACCATCTCATCCGCCGGATTGGAAAAGGCTGCTGCCTTGTCCGCCTCGGCGTCGATGAAGGCACGGGCATCCTTCATGCTGTCGATCTTGCGCAGCTGCCCGCGCAGGAAATGACAGAAGGCGAGCGCTTCCATCAGCAAGGCGCGCTGTTCAGTCTGGTCCGGGATGAGGCTGGTGGTGGCGCGTGCCAGGTTGCGCATTTCGAAGACCAGCGCGCCCCACAGCTTGCGCGCCTCCCACCAACGGTCGTAGGCGGCGTTGTTGCGGAACGAGAGATAGATCGACAATGTCACGCCGACCAGGCCGAAAGGCGTGATGTTGAAGACGCTGAAATCAAGCTGGAACCGGCGCGCCGCGGCCAGGATGATCGCGGAATAAAGCGCGAAGCCCAATATTTGCGGCAGAATGCGTGGCACGACCGAACCGCGCATGATGAAGAACAGCTGCAGGAATGTGGGGCGCGGGCGAACGATCATCGAAGGCCTTTCACGGACCGGCACTGGCCCTCAGCTTCTCTATTGTGCGATGCGACAGCTCTGCAAGCCCAGCCGCCAGCGACATCGCCATGTCGTCCTTGCAGCGCCTGGACTATCGGCACGCGCCGGTCGCGGATATTGAAGAGCACGTGGGCTGCGGCCCGTTTTTTGCAGGCGAGGGAAGACAGATGGCCGGCGAAACCGATCTCAAGACACTGCTGGCGTCGATGACACCGGAGCTGCTCGCCGGCGCCTATGTTTTCGTCACGCTGGCACCCGGCGTCCCTCAGCCGGAAGGCGTTGAGCCGGTGATGGTGTTTCGCGAGCGCGAGGGTGTGACGCTGATCGTGACCGAGGAGGAGGCCAACGCCGCGGCACTGACCGCTTCGTTCCGTTGCCGGATGCTGACGCTGAACATCCATTCGTCGCTGGAAGCCGTCGGCTTCCTCGCCGCCATCACCACGCGCCTGGCCGCCGCCGGCATGGGCGTGAACCCGGTTTCGGCCTTTTATCACGACCATCTGTTCGTTCCCGCCGATAGGGCGGAGGAGGCACTGAAGCTGCTGATCGGGCTGGCCGAGGACAACCGAGTGTAGCGCATCGGCGAAGCTGCCGATCTCCCCCCTCGTGGGGGAGATTGGCCTTCATCAATGCTCCGCAAACCTTCAGCATCCCGGCCGAGGGCCGAGCCCGCGACCGCGGGCCAGCCGCGCTAGCGGCGGTGCGGCCCGTGAGCGAAAACTAGATCAGCCGTCAGGCCGCCTTCTTCTTCGGCTGGATCAGGCCGCGCTCGACCAAAAGCTCGGCGATCTGCACCGCGTTGAGTGCGGCGCCCTTGCGCAGATTGTCGGAGACGATCCACATCGACAGGCCGTTGTCGATGGTCGAATCCTCGCGGATGCGCGAGATGAAGGTGGCGTCCTCGCCGGCCGATTCCAGCGGCGTGATGTAGCCTCCGTCCTCTCGCTTGTCCAACACCTGGCAGCCTGGGGCTTCACGCAGGATATCCCGCGCGTCGTCGGCGGTGATCGGCTTTTCGAACTCGATGTTGACCGCTTCCGAGTGGCCGATGAACACCGGCACGCGCACGCAGGTCGCCGTCAGCTTGATCTTGGGGTCGAGCATCTTCTTGGTCTCGGCGACCATCTTCCACTCTTCCTTGGTGGAGCCGTCGTCGAGGAAGACGTCGATGTGCGGGATGACATTGAAGGCGATGCGCTTGGTGAACTTCTTGACCTCGACGCCATCGGCGACGAAGACCGCGCGGGTCTGGGTAAAGAGTTCGTCCATGCCTTCCTTGCCGGCGCCCGACACCGATTGATAGGTGGCGACGACGACGCGCTTGATGGTGGCGAAATCGTGCAGTGGCTTCAATGCCACCACCAGCTGCGCCGTCGAGCAGTTCGGATTGGCGATGATGTTCTTGCGCGTGAACAGCGAGATCGCGTCCGGGTTCACTTCCGGCACGATCAGCGGCACGTCCTGGTCGTAGCGGAAGGCCGACGAATTATCGATGACGACGCAGCCCTGCTTGCCGATCTTCGGCGACCATTCCTTGGAGACGCTGCCGCCGGCCGACATGATGCAGATGTCGGTGTCGGAAAAATCATACTGGTCGAGCGTCTTCACCTTCAGCGTGCGGTCGCCGAACGACACTTCCGTGCCCTGGCTGCGCCGCGACGCCAGCGCCACGACTTCGCTTACCGGAAAGCCGCGCTCTTCCAATATGTTGAGCATTTCCCGGCCCACATTGCCCGTGGCGCCGACGATCGCTACCTTGAAACTCATCGAAAAATCTCCTGTCCCTCTCCGCTTGGTTTTTGGAGAAACCCGCTGGCCGCTGCGGGTTCCGTCCCCCGGGCCGAACCCGGGAGAGGGTGGTTAGGCCAAGGGAATCACACCGTTTTGGTGGTGGTTTTGCCAGTTTTCTTGGCCAAGAATGCGGTTTTGCTGAAACGAGGAGACGCGCCGACGCGCCCGGCCCAATGATGTGCATTGAGGCTGGGGGCATCGAATGCAGGAAGAGCCGTCAAAAGGCCGCGCATCGAAACTGTCCCGTTCGGTGCCGGCTTTTACGCGGTTTGCGGCAAGAGTCAATTGCCGAGCGGCGCCTGGTTTTGCGCGCGCCCTGTACAATCGCGGCTGCGCGAAGTACGAACGGCCAAGATTGTTTGGCTGGCGCGAGGCCCGCCCCGGCATGTGCTCCGTGATGAGCGCGGACCCTAAAATTCCGAAAGAGTGAGATGTCCAACTTCGAAGCACTTGTTCCAGCGCTTGCCAGGGCGCTGGAGAAACGCGGCTATTCCGAGCTGACGCCCGTCCAGAAGGCGGTCGTGGCGCCCGAGCTCGGCGAGGCCGATGCGCTGGTTTCGGCGCAGACCGGCTCCGGCAAGACGGTGGCCTTCGGCCTCGCTCTGGCGCCGACCCTGCTTGAGGGCGCGGAGCGCTTCGGCCACGCCGCCGCACCGCTGGCGCTGGCGGTGGCGCCGACGCGCGAACTCGCCTTGCAGGTGACGCGCGAACTGGAATGGCTCTACGAACTGACCGGCGCCACCGTGGCGTCCTGCGTCGGCGGCATGGACATGCGCTCGGAGCGGCGTGTGCTGGAGCGTGGCGCCCATATCGTCGTCGGCACGCCCGGCCGGCTGCGCGACCACATCACCCGGCGCTCGCTCGACATGTCGGCGCTGAAGGCGGTGGTGCTCGACGAGGCCGACGAGATGCTCGATCTCGGCTTTCGCGAAGACCTCGAATTCATCCTCGACGCCGCTCCGGCCGAACGCCGGACGCTGATGTTCTCGGCCACGGTGCCGCGCTCGATCGCCACGCTCGCCCAGGGCTATCAGCGCGATGCGGTGCGCATTTCGGCCGCCGGCGAGGAGAAGCAGCATCTCGACATCGAATATCGGGCGCTGAGCGTCGCCCAGCCCGACCGCGAGAACGCCATCATCAATGTGCTGCGCTATTACGAAGCCAAGAACGCGCTGGTGTTCTGCAACACGCGTGCCGCCGTCAATCATCTGACCGCGCGCTTCAACAACCGCAACTTCTCCGTCGTCGCCCTGTCGGGCGAGCTCAGCCAGAACGAGCGCAGCCATGCGCTGCAAGCGATGCGGGACGGCCGCGCAAAAGTCTGTATCGCCACCGATGTCGCGGCGCGCGGCATCGACCTGCCCAATCTTGAGCTGGTCATCCACGCCGATTTGCCGACCAACCCGGAAACGCTGCTGCACCGCAGCGGCCGCACCGGCCGCGCCGGGCGCAAGGGCGTCAGCGCGCTGATCGTGCCCAACAGCGCCCGCAAGCGCACCGAACGGCTGTTGCAGAACGCCGGCCTCAAGGCGACATGGGCGAGCCCGCCCTCGGCCGACGACGTGATGCGGCGCGACGACGAGCGCATCCTTGCCGATCCGGCTTTCGATGAGCCGGTGAAGGAGGACGAGCGCTCCTTCATCGACGCACTGCTCGCCAGGCATGGCGCCGAACAGGTGGCCGCTGCCTTCGTGCGCCAGTGCCGCGCCAGCCGCTCGGCCCCCGAGGACCTCATGGAGATCGCGCCCTTCACGCCGTCGCGTGAAAGACCGGCGGGCGAAGGTTTCGCGCGCCGCGACGAGGCGCCCAGCCGCCGCGACGATTTCGGCGACAGCGTCTGGTTCTCTCTGTCGATCGGGCGCCGGCAGAATGCCGAGCCGCGCTGGCTCATCCCGATGCTATGCCGCACCGGCAGCATCTCGAAGCGAGAGATCGGCGCCATCAAGATGCAGCCGGAAGAGACCTACGTGCAGATCGCGGCGGATTGGGCAGACCGCTTCCTGGCCGCGATCGGTCCCGACCGGAAGCTGCAAGGCAACATCCTGGTGAAGCGGCTCGACGGTACGCCCGATCTGTCGCGCGCCGGCTATCAGCCGCCAAGCCCCGACAAGAAGCCGCATCGCGGCAAGGCGCCGTTCGATCCCAACGCGCCGAAGCGCAAATTCGAAAAACGTGCACCGGCAGCAGCCGATCAGCGCCCGACTGCCCCGCATGATGCAAAGCCATGGGCGAAGAAGCCGGGCAAGCCGAAATTCGACACCTCTGGTGCACCCAAGCACAAGAAGGCGAAGAAGCGGCCTTCGTAAGACCGGGCAACGAGCCTCATCCGCCCGCATGACGCCGGCCGCATCCCGATGCGGTCTTGCCCATCGGTTCGGCCATGTGCCACACCTTGGCAGGGACGTGGCAAGTGGGGGTGGCAAATGCGCGGCAAAGTGCTTCACTATGACGAAGTCCAGGGTTTCGGCTTCATCACCGGAGCCGACGGCAACCGCTACACCTTCACCCGCGAAAACCTGCGCCGGGAAACCACTATGCGGAAGGAAGCGGGCGTGGAATTCCAGGCGGGCGGCGGCCAGGCGCGCGACGTCTTTTTGATCGCCGCCGAGACGGCTGCGCCGGCCGGCGACGCTGGTACGAGCGCCGCGCCGACTCAAGCCGGTAACGCACCATCCGCTTCTGCGCCACAGGCCCAGCATTTCGGCCGTTCCCCCGGGCCGGCCGAGCCCACCGATCTCTGGGGCTATTTCTGGCGTGGCGTGACGCAGAACTATTTCAATTTCGCCGGACGTGCCCGCCGCAAGGAATATTGGGGTTATTTCCTGTTCTGGGTGGTCTCGCTGCTTGTCATCGGCGGCATCGGTCTTTTCGCCGACAATGAAATGGGCAATTTCGACAGCAGCGTATCGGCGGCGGTAACCGTCGGCCTTTGCGGCACCTTCGTCCTGGCGACACTGCTGCCCAGCCTCGGCATGACCGTTCGCCGCATCCATGACATCGGCCTCTCGGGCTGGCTTTATCTGGTGGTGCTGATCCCGACCATCGGCAGCCTGATCATCCTGGTCTTCGCGCTGATCCCGACGCAGGCCCGCGAAAACCAGTGGGGACCGGTGCCGGCGGGCGTCAGGGTCTAGGGATGATCGCCTTCAGCGCCTCGCCCGAAAGCCTGAGAAAGACCTTCTGGCCGTGGCGTTCTGCGCCAAGTCGGTCGTAGAAACGCTGCGCGCCTTCGTTCCAGTCCTCGCTGGTCAGGTCGATGCGGCCGATGCCTTCGCGCAGGCAATGATCGGCGAGAAAGCCGATCAGCGCCCGGCCGACACCAGCGTTGCGGGCTTTGTCGCGCACGAACAGGTCCTTAAGGAACAGCAGCCGCTCGAGATCGATACCGGGATGCGCGATCGCCACCGACGCCAGGCCGCTGACCTCGCCCTCGATGAAGGCGAGCGCGAAATGCGGATAGGCCGGGCTTTCCTCGCCAAGCCATTTTCGTGCCGCAGACAGGGCCCGGTCGGCATTGAGAGGCGGTTGCCGATAATGTTCCGCCATCTCGCAAAACATGGCCGCGAGCGTCGTCGCGTCCTCGATCGTCGCCCAGCGGACGTCGACCGTCACGGTATCAGCCCAGGAATTTGGCGATGATCGCGTCGCCCATCTCAACCGTACCGACCTCGGTCATGCCATCGGACATGATGTCTTTCGTCCGCAGGCCTGCGTCGAGCACGGCGGCGATCGCGCCTTCGACGCGGTCGGCTTCATCGACCATGCCGAAGGAATAGCGCAGGCACATGGCGAAGGAGGCGATCATGGCGATCGGGTTGGCAATGCCCTTGCCGGCAATGTCGGGCGCCGAACCGTGCACCGGCTCGTAGAGCGCCTTGCGCTTCTTGGTCTTCACGTCAGGCGCGCCGAGCGAGGCCGACGGCAGCATGCCGATCGAGCCGGTCAGCATAGCGGCGATATCGGACAGCATATCGCCGAACAGATTGTCGGTGACGATGACGTCGAACTGCTTTGGCCAGCGCACCAGCTGCATGCCGCCGGCGTCGGCCAGCATGTGGTCGAGCTTGACGTCGGAATAGCGCGCCTTGTGGGTCTGGGTGACGACCTCGTTCCACAACACGCCCGACTTCATCACATTGCGCTTTTCCATCGAGGTGACGTGGTTCTTGCGGGTGCGCGCGAGTTCGAAGGCGACGCCCGAAATGCGCTCGATCTCGAACGTGTCGTAGACCTGCGTGTCGATGCCGCGCTTCTGTCCGTTGCCGAGATCGATGATCTGCTTGGGCTCGCCGAAATAGACGCCACCGGTCAGCTCGCGCACGATCAATATGTCGAGACCTTCGACCACCTCCTGCTTGAGCGAGGAGGACGCCGCCAGCGCCGGATAGCAGATGGCCGGGCGCAGATTGGCGAATAGCTCCATGTCCTTGCGCAGGCGCAGCAGGCCGGCTTCCGGGCGCACCTCATAGGGCACCGCATCCCATTTCGGACCGCCGACGGCGCCGAACAGCACCGCGTCGGCCGCCATCGCCTTTTCCATGTCGGCATCGGAGATCGCCGCGCCATGCACGTCATAGGCACAGCCGCCGACCAGCCCCTCATCGGTGGCAAAACCGCTGCCGAGCCTGTCGTTCATAACCGCGATCAGTTTCTTGACCTCGGCCATGGCCTCAGGACCGATGCCGTCACCGGGGAGCAGGAAAAGATGCTTCGTTGCCATGGAGAAACCGTCCTGGAAAGATTTGAACCGCGGCCTTGCTAAACGCCAAGCGAGTTGCATGCAAGCAGGAACGCAGCGATCACGGATAACCCGATTCGTTGGTGATCCGTAGCGCCCCCCTCTGCCCTGCCGGGCATCTCCCCCTCAAGGGGGAGATTGGCAGCATTATCGTTTCGCCTCTTCTTTCTGACGTGGAGATTGGCGAACGCCGAGGCGACATCCAATCTCCCCCCTTGAGGGGGAGATGGCCGGCAGGCCAGAGGGGGGCGCTGTCCCGCCGGCATACGTCATCACTGATGCGAGAGAATGTTGACCAGCCGGCCGAACGGATCGCGCACGTAGAAGCGTCGCACGCCCCACGGTTCGTCGGCCGGTCCGTATTCGATGGCAAAGCCCGCCGCCTTCATGGCATCGAGCGCTGCATCGACATCGTCGACCTCGATCGAGAGATCCGGCACCGGCGTGCCGGAGCCGCCTTGCGCCATGAAGCTGACCTGGACATCCATCTTTGCTTGCGAGCCGTAGGTCGCGATCCAGCCGAGGTCCATCAGCAGGTCGAGACCGAGCACATCCTGGTAGAAACGCTTCGCCGCCGCGACATCCGCTGTCTCGATATTGGCAACGATGCGCTGGACTTTCATCGTCGGTCGCCCTTCAGGCCGTGCGCCGCAGCGCCGTCACCTCGATCTCGATCTTCATTTCCGGTTTGTTGAGCTGGCAGACGATCATCGTCGCTGCCGGCCTGATGTCACCGAACGTCTCGCCGAGGATCGGGAAGACTACATCCACGAAGGCCTGGTCGGTGATGTAGTAATGCGCCCGCACCACGTCAGCCATCTCGAAGCCGCCGTCCTTCAGCGCCTTGCCGATCGTCGCCAGGCAATTGCGCGTCTGCGCCTCCACCGTTTCCGGCATCGTCATCGTCGCATAGTCGTAGCCGGTGGTGCCGGAGACGAAGCACCAGTCGCCCTGCACCACGGCGCGCGAATAGCCGGCGGTCTTTTCGAACGGCGAACCGGTGGAGATGAGTTTGCGCATATGAGGGGCCTTGCTTGGGTTGTCGGCCAGCATTAGCAGGCGGAACGGCGCGGGTCGTGGGCCAAGCCAGGCAAACTGTTATCCCGGAAGCGAAGCGCGAACCTCCGAGATTGGTTGAAGCATCCCTTCCGTCGTCATCCTATGGCGGAGCAAGGAGCGTAGCGACGCGGCGCAGACCATAGGATGACGAAAGCGAGGGGGTGCTGCGCAACGCTAAAGCTTTAATTTGCCGCCCCCAGCGCCTTGTCCAACGCCGCCTTCACATCCGCGGGCCATGTCGCCACACCAGGCCACGCCTGCGGCTGGCCATTGTCGCCGCGGCGGGCGAAGTAGAGTTTGCGCTGGGCCGGGTCGACCGCCATGAAGCCGTCATTGCCGCCGCAGTCATGCGGCACGCAGCCGCTGGCGTAGAAGGCGCCCGAAGCGGTCTTTTCGGTGCCGCCGCCGACCAGCAGGCTGGTCGCCATGTCGGGCATGTCCTTGCCGAGCAGCTTTTCCGCTTCCGTGTAGACGGCCTCATTGTGGAAGGCGTCGATGATGTTCTGGTACTTTTCCGGATCGATGTCTTTCCAGTCCGTTCCGGGTTCCGGCATGTAGGTAAGATTGCCCGAAATCGTCAGCCCGTCGGTCGGCGACCATTGCAAAGCCGGCTTCTGATCTCCCGGCAACAGGTAGGGCACGAAATAGATGGCGCTGTCGGACACCGCCGAGGGCGGCGCGCCGCACTGGTCCTGCTCGACCGTGGTGCTCTGGATCGTGCCGCCTTCCGGTTTCCAGACGATCACCGTCGCCGGCCCGCATTGATTGCCGCCGTCGCCGACATCGAACAGCGCCACCTTGACGCCGCCGACCTCGACTGTTTTGTCGAAGAAGACATCGTAATTGCTGGCCAGCTGCTGACCGTCATAGGCGAGCACCTTCTCGCCGTACTGTTCCTTCTGGGTGATGGTCAGCGTGCCGCCTTCGAACGGGACGGGAGCTTGCTTGTCGTCATCGGAAGCATCGGCGGCGTTCGTCCCCTGATCGGCGGACGGCTGCTCCGTCGCCGGGGCCGGCTGTGTGGCGGGCGTCTGGGTCTGCGCAGACGCGCTGGCGATTTGCCCCAGCAACAAGGCCAGCCCGCAAAGGCCGGCAAGAAGCGAACGTGTCATGACTGTCCCTCCACTCAGTCGCCGCGAACCGGCCCGAAAGGCCAGATCCATCCGTCCGGAGCGCGCCGCTCAGGCCCAGGGGCGCTGTTCGGCGTTCCGCTTCTCGAACGAAGCGATGGCGCCGGCTTTCTCCATGGTCAGGCCGATATCGTCGAGCCCGTTGAGCAGGCAGTGCCGCTTGAAGTCGTCGAGGTCGAATTTGACCACGCCGCCATCCGGCCCACGGATTTCCTTGGCTTCGAGGTCGACCGACACCGTGGCATTGGAGCCGCGCGAGGCGTCGTCCATCAGCTTCTCGAGATCCTCGGGGCTGACGGTGATCGGCAGGATGCCGTTCTTGAAGCAGTTGTTGTAGAAAATGTCGGCGAACGAGGTCGAGATGACGCAGCGAATACCGAAGTCGAGCAGCGCCCATGGTGCGTGCTCGCGGCTGGAACCGCAGCCGAAATTGTCGCCGGCGACCAGGATCTGCGCCTTGCGGTAGGCCGGCTTGTTGAGCACGAAATCCGGGTTTTCCGAACCGTCGTCCTTGTAGCGCATTTCGGCGAACAGGCCGGTGCCGAGCCCGGTGCGCTTGATCGTCTTGAGGTAATCCTTGGGGATGATCATGTCGGTGTCGACATTGACGATCGGCATCGGAGCGGCGACGCCGGTGAGCTTGGTGAATTTTTCCATGGCTTTTGCCCGTGTTTTCGTTGCGGGGGAATTTGCTGAGGCCCGGTTTACACAAAGCCGGCGGCAAATAAAAGGCAACTGTTCGTGCATGGTGGCACAAGCCAGCCCGATGGTGCAATCTGGCGGCCATGGCAGAAAACGCACACGTCCTCTATAACAGAGAACCCGCGCTCGACATCGCCGAATTCCGTCGCGTGCTGGTCGAATCCGGCCTCGGCGAGACACGGCCGATCGATGATGAAGCGCGGCTGCGGGCGATGCTGTCGGGCGCCAATCTGGTGCTGACCGCGCGCCTTGATATTCAGGGCAAGCCGCTGATCGGCGTCATCAGGGCGATCACCGACTTCTCCTGGGTCTGCTACATCTCCGAACTCGCCGTTTCCCGATCGGCACAGGGGCTCGGCATCGGCAAGGGCCTGATGGACGAGGCGCGCCGGCAGCTTGGACCATCGGTCGCCATCAGCCTGATCTCCATGCCCGATGCCGTAGGCTTCTACGAACGTATCGGCATGAAGCGCATGGCCGACGCCTTCTGGTTCGACCGCAAGGGCTGAGGCTCGCTCGAAATACTCTTCCGCAACCGTAGCGATCCTTCGCGCCAGCGTCAAAAAGGACCTTCCCTTTGCCCGCTCAAATCACATTCAATTCCCGGAACGCCCTTCCCTCCGCCACCCGCTCATACCCGAACGCCGAGCAATCCACCGTGCGATAACCGCCATGCACGATTAGTTCGGCCAGCGCTTTGCCCACTGCTGGCGCCTGCTGCAGGCCGTGGCCGGAAAAGCCGTTGGCGAACAGGAAATTGCCGACGTCGGGATGCGGACCGATCACCGCGTTCTGGTCGAGCGTGTTGTAGTCGTAGTGGCCGGCCCAGGCACGGGTCGGCTTGATCGCCTCGAAGGCGGGAATACGGGTCGCCAGCACCGGCCAGATCACCTCTTCGAACAGTGGCCAGTTTACCTCGAAGTCGCCGGGATCGGGTGCGCAGTCGCCTTCCTCCGGTTCGGCGCCGCCGGTGAGGTAGACCGAGCCTTCCGGACGGACATAGATGCCGGAGGGATCGACCAGCAGCGGCATGTCGGCATATTTCTCGCGCGCCTCGAAGACGAAGACATTGCGCTTGCGCGGCTCGACCGGCAGCTCGAGCCCGGCCATGGCAGCCACCTTGCCGGCGTTAGGGCCGGCGGCGTTGACGACGATGCCAGCCTCCAGCGTCTCGCCATTGCCCAGGCTCACTCCCGTGACGCGGTTGCCATCGCGCGCGATGCCGGTGACATCTGCGGCGATGAAATCGACTTTCTTCTGCCGCAGCGCCTTGCGGAACAGCGTCAGCATCGCATGCGCGTCGAACCAGCCTTCGCCGCTGCGGCCATAGGCGCCGGCTGAAATGCCCTCGGTCGACAGCCATGGGAACCGGCGCACCAGCTGATCCGCGTCCTCCAGCACAATGTCGGCGCCCTCGGCCATCTGCGCCTGGTGATTGCTCCTCAGGATCGGCAAGCCGTCCTCGCCGGCAAGGATGAGGTAGCCGCCCTCGCGAAAGCCGATATCGGCGTCATCCCCGAACTCTTCCTTCAGCCGCCGGAACAGCTTCAGCGTGAACTGCGACAGGCGGATGTTTTCCGGGATCGAGAATTGCTGGCGGATCGAGGCCATGGACAGCGTCGTTGCCGCATGCGCGAATTGCGGATCACGCTCGACCAGCGCGATCGTGCCGGAAAACCCTTGCTCACGCAGGTAATAGGCGACCGAGGAGCCGACGATGGCTCCGCCGATGATGACGATGTCGTAGCGCATGTTCTCTCCGATCCGGCCGATAGTGTCCTTCACGCCACCGGCAGAATGACCTCGAAGCGCGTGCCGCGCTCGCTGTCAACCAGCGCGATCATACCATCATGCGCTTTCAGGAGGGCCAGCACGATGCCAAGCCCCATGCCGGTGCCGCCCTGTTCGCGCCGCGTGGTGAAGAACGGCTCGAAAATGCGCGCCCGGTTGCTCGGCGAAATGCCGGCACCGTCATCGCTGACCAGGATGCTCGCCTTGCCGCCGGCGCTCGTAGCGGAGACAGAAACCTGCATCGCGCCATGCCTGGCCGAATTGTCGATGAGATTGGCCAGCACGATAGCCGCGTTCTCGGCCGATATGCGCAATCTGATGTCGCCGCCGGCCCCGATGCTAACCGCGAGCCTGTTGTCGACGGGCAGCAGCGACAGTGCCGCACCGAGCGATGTGCTTTCGCCGCTCGGCGCCAGGTTTTCGGCGCGTGCCAGGTCGAGCAGGCGCCGCACCAGCAGATTGAGCCGCCCCGCATCGGTGACGATATTGTTGGAGAAACGCCGCCGCTCCGCATCGTCCATCGCGCCACCGGAATCGCGCAGCAATTCGGCCGCGCCCTGGATCGCCGTCAGCGGCGATTTGAGCTCATGCGAGACATGTGTGGCGAAAGTCTGGACCGAGTCCGACCGCGCCTGAAGCTTCTCGGCCATGTCGAGGAAGGCGGCGGACAGCTCCGCCATCTCTCGCGTGCCGTGGTGGTCGAGCGGCCGGATCGCCGTGCGGTCGCCGGCGGCGATACGCTCGGTGCGGTCGATCAGCGCATAGATCGGCCGGCTGACGGTGCGCAGGAAGATGAGACCGATGAGCAGCGTGCCGCCGAGAATGGCGATCGCCGCCAACGTCACCTTGCCACGTTCGCCATAGAGATGCTTGATGATGTTGTTGGGCGTCCGCGACACATAGACGACGCCGGCGACCTGGCCGTCGACAGCGACCGGCAGGGCGACGAAGACACGCACCTTGGTGCCGCGGCTGACCGAATAGAGCGGTGGCGTCGGCTGGTCGGGAATGCGCAGCCTGAGCGCGCTGGCATAGTGGCCGGCAAGTGCTGTGCGCACCTCTTCGACCGCACTGAGCGACTGGCCGACCTCGCCGCGCCCGGCAATGACGACGCCCCGGGGGTCGAGCAGCCGGAAGCCGGCCAGCGTGGTTTTCTGGGTGGCGTCGAGGATGCCGGACAGGCGCGCGCCGATCACCGCGAAGGCGGGATCGACGATCGCCGGCATCGCCGCCGGCCGGGTCGGCAGGACATAATCCGAGGCAAGATCGAGCTGCGGTTCGATTGGCCTGTAGAGCGGGTCCGGATTGACGCTGCGGCTTGAATCCCCACTTGGCTCCGGCATCGGCGCACCGAGCTTTTCCGGTGGGATGCCGGCGTCACGTACATCCCGCGCATAGATGGCGGCGATGGCAGCGCCTTGCGCGATCAGCTCCGCCTCGGTCTGGCGGATCAGCTGGTTCTCGTAGAGGCGGAAGAAGAACAGGCCGACCAGTGGCAAGGCCATCACCATGATCAGGATGGCGACGACGACCGTGGCAAGCCGTGGCCGCCATTTGCGGCCGATCCATTTGCTGGAGGCCGTCAGCCGCATCGGCCAAGCCGGAAGCCGACGCCATGCACCGTCTCGATGACATTAGGGCAACCCACAGCTGCCAGTTTGGCGCGGATGTTGCGGATGTGGCTGTCGACGGTGCGGCCGGCGACGTGGATGTTTGCGGCATAGGCGCTGGCCGTCACCGCGTCGCGGTCGAGCACATGCGCCGGCCGCGCCAGGAACCCCTTCAGGATCGAGAACTCAATTCCTGTCAACGATAACGGCTTGCCGTCGAAGCTGGCGGTATGGCTGGCCGGCGCCAGAGCCAGTTTGCCATGCGAAAACTGCCTGTCGTCGGCCGGTTCGGGCGCCGCCGGGCGGGCGCGCCGCAGGATGACGTTGACGCGGGCAACCAGCTCGCGCGGGCTGAATGGTTTCGTCACATAGTCGTCGCCGCCCATTTCGAGCCCGAGGATGCGGTCGATCTCCTCGTCGCGCGCAGAGAGGAACAGCACCGGCACATCGGATATGTGCCGCAGCCGCCGGCAGACCTCCAGCCCGTCCATTTCCGGCATGCCGATATCGAGCATGACGAGGTCCGGTGCCCGGCGGCCGATTGCCTGCAAGGCGGCGGCACCGTCGGCCACCCCTGTCGTTTTCATGCCGGCCTTCTCCAAGGCAAAGCAGATCACCTCGCGGATGTGCGGGTCATCGTCGGCGACGAGGATGTGATGCGGCATGGATCAGCGGCCCGGCATGGAAGGTTCGATAGCGGAGGGAATCACGAACGGCTCCTTGGTGTCGAGATATCGAAGCAGCCGCCAGTCGCGAAAGCTCCAGGCCCGCCAGTTCTGCTGGATAGTTCGATACCAGATTTCGTCGCTGCCGCGCACGCCGGCCAGTTCGCGGACAGTGCCGGCGGCCGCCGTCTTGCCCTGGTGCTCGAGGAAGCGATCAAGCGCGGGAAACGCGCCCGGACCGAGCGAGTGAAGATACCAGGCGTCTAGGGGAATGCCCTGGCCGGTCATTTCGAGGGAATGGTCGACATTGTAGTTGGCGATCGTTGCTGCGAAATTGATGAAACAGCCGGCATAAAGCGTCAGGGATAACGTCAGAAGATTGGCGGACAGCAGCCATTCGTTGGATTTTCTAAGCGCGATGCGGGCAATGATCAGGGCAAGGCCTGATGCCACCAGCCCCATCCAGACAAAGGCGGCGACGCGCCAGTAGGTCAATGCATAGATGCCGATATAGAGGTCGAGCCGCAGGATCGACGAGATGACCAGCATGATGTTCTGCGCCACCCAGACATAGACCAGCCGGCGGATCAGCGGATCGGCCGAGGTTTCGCTGCCGGGTCGCAGCGCTGCCAGCACGAAGCCGGCGGCAAGCAGTGCCGTGACGATCAAGGGATAGGCGCCACGATGCGCGTAGGAGGCGTAGCTCAGCCCATCGGGAAGCGCTGCCCCGCCCCACAGATAGGCGGCGTCGAGCGCCGTCTGCAGCGCAAACAGGATGTTGAAGACGATCAGGGCGCGCAGGATGGCGGCCTTGCCGAACAGGATGTCTTCGATGGTGGTGGCGGTTTTGCCGGCTTGAGCGCTGACCGCCGGCAACGCGCGCGGGATGCGGCGAACCAGGCGCGGCAGGCGCGGTCGCAGAAAAGCCCAGACAGCGGCGAGCACGAACAGCCAGAAGGCAATCCGCGCCAGCTGGATAAGATCGAGCAGCCTCACGAGATCGATCAGCGACAGCCAATAGTCGATGACCGGATTGGCGGCACCGAACAGCGCCAGGAAGACCGCGCCCAGCGTCAGCGGCATCACCCAGACGGCGATCGCCGCCAGCCGGATGCGACGCCCACCGAACCGCCGCGCCGTCCTGCGCCAGCGGATGAAATCAATGACGAAGCGGAACGGCGCCGCCAGCCCGAACAGCACGATCTGCCCGGCAATGCGGGCGATGCTGTGCCGCAGCCGGCCGCTCAACGAAAGCGCGAAGACGGTCAGCGCCGCCAGCGCGATCGAGACCGACAGGGTGCTGACGTTTTCAGCCAGCGGCAGCAGCGCGACAAGCAAGGCGATGGGCTTGAGCCAGACCCGGCCGTCGTTGAAGGCGGCCGGGTGCACAGCCACGACCGCCGCGGCAATCAGCAGGGCGAACAGGAGAACCGTGATCCCGGCGGGCTGGCCATAGAACAGAAAATCCGCGAGCGCTGCCAGCAGGATGGCGACACCGAAACGGCTGCAATAGCTCGGCGCGGCGGAGAACAACGCTGTCATGACCTGGCTTTCCTGATGGCTTCCAGCCGAACCGTTGGCGGGCTTTTGCGGACAAAGGGAATGAGGGTTGCGACGGGACACGCGCGCGGCGGATCGGCCAGCCACCAGCCCTCGCTACGCAGTCGGTGAGTCAGGGACCAACGGGGCTTTGCTCGCTTGTGCATGCCGCTTGTCTCGCAAGCGGGCGGGGAAACGGCAGGGCGGATCCGAGGAGGTTTTCCGCAGGCCCGTGCAGTTTTCGTGCAGGGGTAAACGCTGCCGATCTCCCCCCTCGTGGGGGAGATTGGTAGCTTCATGCCCCGACTTGCCTCACCCGCCCACAAGCGGCATAGATCAGCCATGGAAACCTACCGTCCGCGCCGCTCCGTGCTCTACATCCCGGCCTCCAGCGACAAGGCCTTGGCCAAGATCGCGCAGCTTGCCTGCGATGCCATCATCATCGACCTGGAAGACGCCGTCGCTCCGGCCGACAAGATCGCCGCCCGCGAAAAACTGGCCGGCATTTTCGCCGGCCATTCCGAGAGACGCTGCGAGATGATCGTGCGCATCAATGCGATATCAGGCGAATGGGGCGCCGACGACCTGCTGGCTGCCGCAAGCTGCGAACCCGACGGCATCCTTCTGCCCAAGGTCGACACGCCGCGCGACCTGCTCGAGGCCGGCGACGTGCTTGACGACAATTTTACCCCCGACAGCGTGAAACTATGGGCGATGATCGAGACGCCCAAGGCGCTGCTCAACATCGGCGCCATCGCCGAACTTGGCCGCGATCCGGCCTCGCGGCTCAATTGTTTCGTTGCCGGAACGAATGATCTGGTCAAGGAGACCGGCATTCTGGCGACGCCTGATAGGCGCTACCTCGTGCCATGGCTGATGCAGATGGTGCTGGCCGCACGCGCCGGCGGCATCGACATGCTCGACGGCGTCTCCAACGATTTTCGCGACCTCGACGCCTTCGCCCATGAATGCGCGGAAGCCGCGGCCATGGGGTTCGACGGCAAGAGCCTCATCCACCCGGCCCAGATCGAAGCCGCGAACCGCGCCTTCGTGCCGTCCACGGAAGCGGTGGCCGAGGCACGCTCGGTGAAGGAAGCCTTCGCGCTCGCCGAGAATGCCGGCAAGGGTGTGATCGCGCTGAACGGCAGGATGGTCGAGCGGCTGCACCTGGCGCAGGCCGAAAAACTGCTGGCGAAGGCAGCCGCCATCGGGTCATAAATGCTCGATGGATGCGAGCGGGCTACAGCTACTCACGACAGGAATTGAACAATGAAACTCTACCGCTTTCTGTCCGCTCCGGACGATGCCAGCTTCTGCCACAAGGTGACAGCGGCGCTGAACAAGGGCTGGCATTTGTTCGGCTCGCCGACCTATGCCTACGACAAGAAGGCCAAAGCGATGCGTTGCGGCCAGGCCGTGGTCAAGGATATCGACGGTCAGGAATACGGGCCCGATACCAAGCTGAGTGACTGGTAGATTTGAAAAGCTCCGACGCAGGGTGTGTTGAGATTCAGGTCAGGCCGAGTCGAAAATGGTGGTTTCCGAGAACCGGAGCGGAGCGTACTTTTGGGTACGTGAGCACAGTTCTACCGCGACGCGGTAGAGCGGGGAAGCGCAGGAAGCCATCATTTGCAGGCCGGCATCACCTGAATATCAGCGCACCCCTACTCCGCCGCCTCTTCGATCTTCTCCATATCTTCGTCCGACAGGCCGAAATGGTGGCCGATCTCGTGGATCAGCACGTGGGTGACGATGTCGCCCAGCGTCTCTTCGTTCTCGGACCAGTAATCGAGGATGGCGCGGCGGTAGAGCGTGATGCGGTTCGGGCCTTCGCCGGTCTGCGGGTTCCAGCGCTCGGCGATGCCGCGTCCCTCGAACAGGCCGAGCAGGTCGAATGGCGTTTCCAGCGACAGATCGTCCATGATTTCGTCGGTTGGGAATTCGGCGATCTGGATGACGATCTCGCCGGTCAGCTTGCGAAAATCCTCCGGCAGATGGGCGTACGCCTCCAGCGCCAGGAACTCCATTTCGTCCATCGAGGGCGAGAGTTCGTCGTGCCAGGTGCGGGTCTTGTAGATGCGGGCCATGCTTTGTCCTTTGATCCCGGCATATAGGCTTTCGCACCGGAATCGGCAAATGAACGGGCCGATGCGCCTGCGCCATCCCTGCAGAGAGGAATAAATTCTCCATGACTCTGCTTGACTCTTGGGATGCGCTCTGGAATCTATAGGAACATAACAGGAACAATTGTGAGTGGAAGCTGACCGTCATGGCGATGACCGCCGTGGCGCGGGAGACTGTTTTTGCCCTGCGCCGCCAGATCGCGAACATCGAGGGAACGCTGCCCGAGCGCTTGGCTGCGCCGGCAGCCGCACCCTTTGATGCTGACGTCAACACTGATCTCACAATCGTCCGGCGTGGCATTGCCGCGGCGTTGCCGGATGCGTTCCTGCCTATCGGCGTCGGGCGCCTCGATGCCGCCCTGAGCGGCGGGCTGCCGAAGGCCGCCCTGAGCGAAATCCATGGGCTTGAAACCCGCGATGCCGGGGCCGTCGCCGGCTTCGCTTTGTCGCTCACCAGCCTGATCCTCAAGCAAACGCCGGGGCTGCCGGTGCTGTGGATCGGCACATCGGAGATTTTTCGCGAGGCCGGCTTTCCCTATGCCAGGGGGCTTCACGCCTCGTTCGGCATCGAGCCGGAGCAATTGCTGTTTTCTGAGGCGCCAAGGCTCGTCGATGCACTGTGGGTCGCCGAGGAGGCGGCCCGGATGACGGCGCTCGCCGCCGTCATCCTGGAAATCCGCGGCAATCCGCAGCGGCTTGACCTGACCGCGACACGCCGGCTGCATGCAAGGGCGCAAGCGGCCGGCCGGCCGGTGTTCCTGCTGCGGCAGGCGGCTGGGCCCGAACCGACGGCGGCACCCGTCCGCCTCATCGTCGCCTCGGCGCCGGCGGTGCCGCGCGACACCATCGCCGGGCCGCTGGCCGGCTCGATCGGCCGCCCGGCCTTCACCCTCACCATCGGCAAGAGCCGCACGGCCCTGCCTGGACAATTCACACTGGAGTGGAACCCCGATGAACGCGCATTCGACGAAAGAGCGGGCGAGGCAAGAGACCGGGCAAAGAATCCTGTCCCTGTGGTTTCCCTATCTGGCGGCGGAAAGGATCCTGCGCCAGCGTCTGGGGCGGTCCTGGCGTTCCCGGCCGTCGGATCACCCATCTCACCCGCCGCTCGTGATCAGCCATCGCGACCGCAACGCACAGCGCATCTCGGCCCTCGACGAGCGGGCTGAGGCGCTGCACCTGAAGCGCGACATGGGCATCGCCGATGCGCGCGCCATGCATCCGTCGATCGACGTCGTCGAGGCCGATCCGGAAGCCGATCGCCGCCTGCTCGAAGGCCTCGCCGACTGGTGCGACCGCTACACCCCGCTGGTGGCGCTGGACGGGGCAGACGGCCTGTTTCTCGACGTCACCGGCTGCACCCATCTGTTCGGCGGCGAGCGCGCCATGCTGGACGACATCCTGTCGCGCTTCTTCCATCAGGGTTTCGATGTCCGCGCCGGGCTTGCCGCGACGCCGGGTGCGGCCTGGGCGGCGGCACGCTTTTGCGGCGACCGCATCGTTGTGTCAGGCGAGGAGGAGGCGCTGCTGGCGCCCCTGCCGCTGGCCGCGCTGCGCATAGAACCTTCGACCCGCACCAGCCTGGAAAGTGTGGGCCTGCGCACGGCGGGCGCCGTCATGGCGGCACCGCGCGCGCCGCTCGCCCGCCGCTTCGGCGCCCTGCTGCTCCTGCGCCTCGACCAGGCGCTTGGCCGGCTCGACGAGGCGGTGTCGCCGCGCCTGCCCGTCGCGCCGCTTTCGGTCGAACGCCACCTCGCCGAACCCGTCACCCTGACCGAGGACATCGAACGGCTGGTGGGCATGCTGGCGGCGACCTTGAAGACCGACCTCGAGCGCCGCGGCGAGGGCGCCCGGACGCTGGCGCTGCTGCTCTTTCGCGTCGACGGCGCCGTCAGCCGCATCGCGCTCGGTACCTCGCGGCCGATGCGCGAACCCATGCTGATCCAGAAACTGTTCCATGAAAGGCTGGCCGCGCTCGAACAGGATATCGATGCCGGCTATGGTTTCGATCTGGTGCGGCTCTCAGTGTTGGCATCAGCCACCTTCGACATGCAGCAGGCCGATCTTGCCGGCGAGGTGACCGACGACGGCGCCGATATCGCGCTGTTCGCCGACCGCATCCGCGCCCGGCTCGGCGATGGCGCGGTTCTCCGGCCGGTCGCGGTCGAAAGCCATCTGCCGGAGCGTGCCGTCGCCACCATCCCCTTCACCGACGCGCCGTGCCGGACCACGCCGCCGAAGAAGCCGGACAGGCTGCAGGCACCAAAAACCATATTTCCGCCGGAACGACCGATCCGGCTGTTCCGCTCGCCCGAACCCATCGATGTGCCGGCCACCGAAATGCCGGAAGGACCGCCGCTGAACTTCCGCTGGCGGCGCGCGCTCTACCGGGTCAAGCGCGCCGAAGGGCCGGAACGCATCGCCGCCGAATGGTGGCGGGAAGCGCCAAGCGACGAGGCGGCATCGACGCGCGACTATTTCCGCATCGAGGATGCCGACGGCCGCCGCTACTGGCTCTACCGGCAAGGCCTCTACGGCGGCGCCTCGCAAGTCCCGCCGCGCTGGTTCCTGCATGGAGTCTTCGCATGAACGCGCTGACCGTCATTCCCTATGCCGAGTTCGGCATCCAGTCGAATTTCTCCTTCCTGCGCGGCGCCTCCAAGCCGGAGGAGCTGGTGGTCGCGGCCAAGCTCCTGGGCTTCTCGGCGATCGGACTTGCCGATCGCAACACGGTGGCCGGCGTGGTGCGCGCCTGGCAGCAGGCCAAGGTCGAAAAACTCTCCTATCACCCCGGCTGCCGGCTGGTTTTTGACGACGGCACGCCGGACATCCTCGCCTATCCCCAGGACCGCAAGGGCTGGGGGCACCTCTGCCGCATGCTGACGCAAGCCAATCTGCGCAACGAGAACGAAAAAGGCGCCACCCTTCTCCAGCGCGGCGACCTGCTCGAATGGGGTGACCTGATGTCGCTGGCGGTCCTGCCCGGTCTGTCGACGGGGGCGCAAGACAGTCTTGCCTTGCTTGGTGAGCTCAAGGGCCGTTTCGGCAGGAACCTGCGGCTTGGCGTTTCGCCCGACTACGCCGGCAATGACCGTTTCCGGATCGAGCAGGCGGCAGCACTTGCCGAGAGCGCCGGCATTCCGCTGATGGCGACCAACGACGTTCTTTATCACACCGCCGAACGGCGCCCGCTGCAGGACGTGCTGACCGCGATCCGCCTCAACACGCCCGTTGCCGAGGTCGGGCTGCAACTCTCCGCCAATGCCGAGCGCCATCTGAAGCCGCCGATGGAGATGGGCCGCCTGTTCCGCCGGCACCCGCAGGCGCTGGCCGAGACGCTGCGGTTTGCGCAAGAGCTGACTTTTTCGCTTGGCGACCTCCAGTACAATTACCCCGACGAGCCGACGGAATCGGGTCTTGGTCCACAGGCGGAGCTGGCGCGACTGGCGCGGGAGGGGGCGGCGAACCGCTATCCGGCTGGTGTGCCGGATTCCGTGACCAAGCGCATCGAGGAAGAGCTCGCTTTGATCGAACGCCTCAACTATGCCCGCTATTTCCTGACTGTCTACGACATCGTCAAGTTCGCGCGCAGCAAGGATATTCTCTGCCAGGGACGTGGATCAGCCGCCAATTCGGTCGTCTGCTTCTGCATCGGCATCACCGAAGTGGGGCCGGAAAAAATCGATTCGCTCTTCGAGCGCTTCATTTCCGAGGAGAGAAACGAGCCGCCGGATATCGACGTCGATTTCGAGCACGAAAAGCGCGAAACCGTAATCCAGTACATCTACGAGAAATACAGCGGCAAGCGCACGGCACTTGCCGCCGCCGTCATCAGCTATCGCGGCCGGTCGGCGCTGCGCGAAGTGTCGAAGGCGATGGGCCTGTCCGAGGATGTCAGGGCATCGCTTTCCGGCTCGATCTGGGGTTGGTCGACATCGGAGCTTGGCGAGAAGGAAGCCCGCGCCGGCGGCCTCGACCGCACCGACCCGGTGTCGAGGCACGTGATGGAGCGTGCCAATGAGATCATGGGCTTCCCCCGCCATCTCTCCCAGCATGTCGGCGGCTTCGTCATCACCAGGGACCGGCTCGACGAGATTGTGCCCATCGTCAAGACGGCGATGGACGAGCGCAAGATGGTCGAATGGGACAAGGACGATCTCGACGCGGTGAAGATCTTGAAAGTCGACGTGCTGGCGCTCGGCATGCTGACCTGCCTGCAACGCGCCTTCACCTTGCTCACGGATCACTATCCTAATGCGCGGGATGATTATGGGCAGCCCTATGTGTTGGCCACCCTGCCGCCGGAGGACAGGCAGGTCTACAAGATGATCTGCCGCGCCGACACGCTCGGCGTCTTCCAGATCGAATCGCGGGCCCAGATGTCGATGCTGCCGCGCCTCCAGCCGAAAACCTTTTATGATCTCGTCATCGAGGTGGCGATCGTTCGGCCGGGCCCGATCCAGGGCGATATGGTCCATCCCTATCTGCGCCGCCGGCAAGGCAAGGAACAGGCCGAGTATCAAAAGCCGGAGCTGGAAGCGATCCTCAAGAAAACGCTTGGCGTACCGCTGTTCCAGGAACAGGCGATGAATATCGCCATCGTCGCCGGCGGTTTCAAACCGGGCGAAGCCGATGAACTGCGCCGCGCCATGGCCACCTTCAAGCGCACCGGCACCATCGGCAATTACCGCGACCGTATGATCAATGGCATGGTCGGCAAGGGCTACACGAAGGACTTCGCCGAGCGCTGCTTCAAGCAGATCGAGGGCTTTGGCGAATACGGCTTTCCTGAAAGCCATGCTGCTTCCTTCGCCCTGCTCGTCTATGCCTCCTGCTGGTTCAAGACCTTCTATCCCGACGTGTTCTGCGCCGCGATCCTGAATTCGCAGCCGATGGGGTTTTACCAGCCGGCCCAACTCGTGCGCGACGCAAGCGACCATGGCGTCGACATCTGCGACGTCGACGTCAATTTTTCGGTGTGGGATTGTACGTTGGAAAAGGCGCCTTTCGATCCGGCCCGCATCCTGCCACGCCATGCCGAAATGCGCGACGTCATCGAGACGAAGCATGCCGTCCGGCTCGGCTTCCGCCAGATCAAGGGCCTGTCGAAAGAGCGCATGGAGGCTTTCGTCGAGCGGCGCGGCTCAGGCTATGTATCCGTCAGGGATGTCTGGCTGCGCTCCGGCCTCGATGTCGGCGAGATCGAAAAACTGGCGCAGGCC
>NZ_RZRO01000068.1:0-37200 GCF_003997975.1 Mesorhizobium sp. M7A.F.Ca.US.005.03.1.1 | reverse complement strand
TTCAGGCCCGGAAGCGCTGCCAGCAACTGCGCCTTGGTGCTGTCGTTCAGGCGTGCGGCGATCGCCGGGCCACCTTCGAGGTAGGGCAGGGTGGCGATGAAGATGTCGAACAGTTCGGCATCGCTCATGCGGCGCATATGCGCGCCGTTGATTGCCTCCAGCTTGGCGAAGTCGAAGCGCGCCGCGCCCTTGTTGACATCGCCTATGTCGAACCAGGAGATCATGTCCTTGATCGACATGATCTCGTCGTCGCCATGGCTCCAGCCGAGACGCGCCAGGTAGTTGAGCAGCGCCTCCGGCAGGTAGCCCATGGCGCGATAGGCCTCGACGCCAAGCGCGCCGTGCCGCTTCGATAGCTTGGCGCCATCGGCGCCGTGGATCAGCGGGATATGCGACATGGACGGCACGTCCCAGCCCATGGCGTTGTAGATGACGGTCTGGCGGGCGGCATTGGTCAGATGATCATCGCCGCGAATGATGTGGGTGACGGCCATGTCATGATCATCGACGACGACGGCATGCATGTAAGTGGGATTGCCGTCGGAACGCAGGATGATGAAGTCATCGAGATCCTTGTTGGGAAAGCGCACGTCGCCCTGGACCCGGTCATGGACGACGGTCTCGCCTTCGGTCGGCGCCTTGATGCGGATGGCGCCCTTGGCGCCTGCGGGTGCCTCTGAGGGGTCGCGGTCGCGCCAGCGGCCATCGTAGCGGGGTGGCAGCCCCTTGGCTCTGGCGGCCTCGCGCATGGCCTCCAGTTCGGCTGGCGTGGCGTAGCAATAATAGGCCTTGCCCATGCGCACGAGCTCCTCGGCCACCTCGCGGTGGCGGGGCGCACGCTCGAACTGCGACACCGGCTCGCCGTCCCAGCTCAGGCCAAGCCAGGAAAGCCCGTCGAGGATGGCAGCCGTCGCGGCTTCATTGGAGCGTTCGCGATCGGTGTCCTCGATGCGCAGCAGCATCGTGCCGCCGGTATGCTTTGCATACAGCCAGTTGAACAGCGCCGTGCGCGCGCCGCCTATGTGCAAATAGCCGGTGGGCGAGGGGGCAAAACGGGTGACGACCTTGTCGGACATGGAACTCTCGGAAACCATCTGAAGCGGGGTGCGGTCGCGCGGACTTTCGCGCTTTGCGCGTTCATGTAGCATAGGGTGTCGAGGGCGCAAGGGGCAGACCCGATGGCTGGACGAGGCTGGGGCTCGGATCAGGGCGAGGACGCTGCCATTGGCGTCAGCGAACGGTCCCTGTTTGCGCCTCTGCCAGCCTCATTGCCGCCGCCGTCGCCCCTCGTGCCGGATTCCGGCAAGCTGCCCTTGCAAACGGGTATCGCCGCCTCTGTTCCTGTTGCCGGAACCGGCAGGATCGTGCGCGTGCGCCGGCAGATCGGCCTGATATCACTGCCACGCCTGCGCCACAGCGTGAACATGGCGGCGAGCCTGGAACTCGACCGGGGCGTGGCCTTCCTGCTGGTGCCGGTCTGCCTTGCGATCGGAGCGATCGGCTATTTTTCGCTGACGGCTGAACCCGACTTTGCGAGACCTGTCGCGGTTGTCATCCTGACGGGGATCTGTGCGCTGGTCTCGCGCTCATGGCCAAAGACCCATCTGTGTTTCATGGCGGCACTTTTGTGCGCCCTAGGACTGCTTGCTGCCAAGGTCGAGACGTGGCGTGCGGGCACACAAATGTTGGGCTCGGAAATCTCGACGCAGGTGACCGGCCGCGTCGTCTCGCTCGACCGGATGGAAACTGGCCGTATCCGGCTGACCATCGACGTAACATCGACCGCAAGACCGAAACTGCGCTATGCGCCGGAACGGGTACGGCTTTCGGCACGCAAGATCCCGGCTGACGTGACCGCAGGCTCGCTCATCACTGGATATGCCAAGCTTTTGCCGCCGACCGGGCCGGTGCGACCGGACAGCTATGATTTCTCCTTCGACAGCTATTTTGCCGGCATTGGTGGCAGCGGATTCTTTCTCGGCAATCCAAAGCTTGTCGTCAGCGATGATGGCGACATGCCGCTGTCGGCCCGAATTTCCTCCAGCGTGGAAAATGCCCGTGAAGGCATCGCCGACCATATCAGGGCGAGCGTCGGCGGCGCCGAAGGCGAGATCGCCGCGGCGCTGATCGTCGGCGTGCGCGCCGGCATTCCCGACGACATCAATGAGGCGATGCGACGTACCGGCATCTACCACATCATCTCCATTTCGGGGCTGCATATGGCTCTGGTCGCCGGCACCATCATGGGGTTGCTGCGCGGCGCCTTCGCCTTGTTTCCCGATCTTTCCGCGCGTCGCCCGGTCAAGAAGTATGCCGCTGCCGCCGCACTGTTCTCGATCGCAGCCTACCTCGTCATCTCAGGTATCGTCGTCGCCGCCGAGCGCAGCTTCATCATGCTGGCAGTGATGCTGATTGCAGTTCTGTTCGATCGAGCAGCACTCACCATGCGCAATCTGGCGATCTCGGCGATCGCCGTCATCGTGGTGTCGCCGCATGAGGTGGTCGGCCCGAGTTTTCAGATGTCGTTCGCCGCGACCGCGGCTCTGGTCGGCGCTTATGCCGGCTGGGCGGATCACCGCGCGGGAAAAGCAAGACCGCCGCCGCCGAAGCGATCCTTGCCCGGGTTCCTGACACGAAAATTCCTGCTGGCGGCAATTGGTCTGGCCATGACCTCGATCATCGCCGGCAGCGCCACGACGCTGTTTGCCATCTGGCATTTTCAGCGTGTGTCGCCGCTCAGCCTGTTCGCCAATCTCGCGGTTATGCCGATCGTCACCGTCGTCATGTTCCTGGCCGTCGCCAGCGCGCTGCTGATGCCTTTCGGATTGGATTGGCCAGCTCTCTACCTGATGGGCAAGGGCCGGACGATGATGATCGCCATATCGGGCTGGATCTCCGAGCGTTCGCCTGTCGATGGGGTCGGGCTGATTTCGCAACAGTCGGTCCTGCTGGTGGCCATTGCCCTGGTCATCGCGACGATGGCGACGACATGGCTGCGGCTCGCGGCTCTGCCATTCGCGTTGGCAGGCTTGCTGACCGTCTCGGATACGCGCACGCCCGATGTGCTGATCTCGGAAGACGCCCGGCTGGTGGCGTTGCCGATCGGTGGCGGTGAGCTTGCCGTTAGCCGGCAACGGCCGAATGGATTCACCGTCGACAACTGGAAACGCGCGCTGACATCGGAAACCATCGTCGTTCCGGAAGTGTTCGACAACAGCGATGGGCAATTCGACGTCGCGGATGCCGTTGAGCTACCGCCGGGATCGCCGTTCTATTGCTCCTCAGGCGTTTGCGTGGCCAGGCACATGTCCGGTGCGATCATTGCCTATGTCGAGGACCGCAAGGACACCTGGAAAGCCTGCGGCTTCGCCGAGCTGATCGTCGTCAACGACGCCACCGCCTATGACGCCTGTCACAACCCGCTGGTTCTGGTCATCACCAAGCGGCAACTGGCTCGCAAAGGCAGTGCCGCGGTCTTCTTCGATCGCCAATCGGCGACCACGCCGGCGACGATCAGCTTCGCGGTGGACAGCCCATATCGGCCCTGGCACACGCAACGCAAATACTCTCGCGAGGCGAGGGGGCTGGCACCCTTCAAGAAACCCGAGAAGCCAGTGGTCAACCCACAGCCGTCTCAGTAGCGACGGATCAGGCCGACGAGCTTGCCTTGCACCTTGACCCTGTCCGGCCCGAAAATCCGTGTCTCATAGGCTGGATTGGCGGCTTCGAGGGCAATCGAGGCGCCCTTGCGGCGGAACCGCTTCAGCGTCGCTTCCTCTTCATCGACCAGCGCCACGATGATCTCGCCGGGGCTGGCCGTGTCGGCGTTACGGATGATAACGGTGTCGCCGTCGAAGATGCCGGCCTCGATCATCGAATCGCCCTTGACCTCCAGTGCATAGTGCGCGCCGCCCATGATCATGTCCGGCGGCACCGAAATCGAATGCGTCTGATGTTGGATGGCATCGATCGGCACGCCGGCGGCGATGCGACCCATGACCGGGATCGAAACGGCAGAGACCGCATCGTCGTCATTGCCGGGCGAAGGCATCCGCGAAGGCGCCGGCTTGATCTGCCGGCCAAGAGCACCACCCTGACCAAGACTGCCCTGGATGACGCTTGGCGAAAACTTCTTTGCCGCATTGAGGCCTGGCGCGATGGAGTCCGGCAGCCGCAGCACTTCCAGCGCGCGGGCCCGATTGGGCAGCCGGCGGATAAAGCCGCGCTCCTCAAGGGCCGTGATCAGCCGATGAATCCCGGATTTGGAGGCAAGGTCGAGCGCCTCCTTCATCTCGTCGAAGGATGGCGGAATGCCGCTCTCCTTCAGGCGTTCATGGATGAACATCAGCAGTTCATGTTGCTTGCGTGTCAGCATGGCGGCCCCCAGGTTCCCTGAAACCAGAATCGAAAAACAAACCCAGAACAAACACTATCTGTTCCAGTTGTGTTCTGCAACCGTTTAAAGTTTAATGAATTTGTTAAGGCTGCTGAAATTATTTGGCGCTTGCCAGCGGGTTACGATCGACGGGCGCCACCTTCGGCAATGCGCCTGCTCACATTGAAATTGTTATGGTTAATGACCTGTGGCTTATCCCCTACCAAAGCTTGGCATTATCTGTCGATCGACCTCGACAAGGAGCGATTGCAACCTTCGGGACGTTGGTTGGCCGTGAACGAAACGGAGCCAAAACGCCAACGTCAGTTGGGCATTTTGGCTGGAAATTCAGCTCTCCGTCATTTGCCAGGCAGTGAGGGCAGCGACGGCGGATCGCCGGGATCGGTGCGTCAGGTAACGGCTTCCTTGACGGCGAAACGCTGGTCCTTCCATGCACCCGTGCGCAGAATGTCTTCCAGAACCTCAACCGCCAGCCACACATCCTTGTAGCTGACATAGAGCGGCGTGAAGCCGAAACGGATGGTCGACGGTGCGCGGAAGTCACCGATCACCCCGCGCTCGATCAGCGCCCGCATGATTTGATAGCCATGGTCGTGAAGGAACGACACCTGGCTGCCGCGCCTGGTCGCGTCGCGGGTAGTCTCCAGCGCGAGACCGTAGGCGCCGCACTTGGCTTCGACGAGCTGGATGAACAGTTCTGTCTGCGCGACGCTCTTCTTTCGCAATGCCGCCATGTCGACGTCGCTCCAGATGGCAAGCGCGCCTTTGAGCGCCCGCATCGACAGGACCGGTTGCGTACCGCACAGAAAACGGCGGATGCCGGCGCCGGCAACATAACCCCGTTCGAAGGCAAAGGGCCGCGCATGGCCCCACCAGCCGCTGAGCGGCTGGCTGATATCGCCGTGGTGGCGCTGTGCGGCATAGATGAAGGCCGGCGCGCCCGGACCGCCGTTGAGGTACTTGTACGTGCAGCCGACAGCGAAATCGGCATTTGCCTGATCGAGCTCGACGGGCAGGGCGCCGGCGGTGTGGCAGAGATCCCAGACGATCAGCGCTCCGGCCGCATGAGCCCTGCGCGTCAGCGCCGCCATGTCGCGCAGTTCACCCGATTTGTAATTGACGTGGTTGACCAGCACCACCGCGACGTTTTCGTCGATTAGCTCTTCGATGGTCGGCGCGTCGACGCCCGCGAGGCGCAGCAGGACGCCATCCCGGGTCGAGGCCACGCCTTCGGCGATGTACAGGTCGGTGGGAAAACTGTCACCTTCGGCGACGATGGCTGACCGGCCGGGCCGCATCTCCATCGCTGCGTGCAGCACCTTGTAGATGTTGGTCGATGTCGTGTCGCAGACGACGGTCTGGCCGGCCGCGGCTCCTATCAGGCGTCCGAGCTGGTCACCGAGTTCGATCGGCATCTCGAACCATCCGGCCGTGTTCCAGGCTCGGATAAGATCTCGGGCCCATTCCTGCGTCGCCGCCTGCTGCAGCTCGCCGAAAACGGCATGAGATGCTGCCCCCAGTGAATTGCCGTCGAGATAGATCACCCCCTCCGGCAGAATGAAACGGTCGCGCATGGCCCGCAGCGGATCCGTGGCATCCATCGCTTCGACTGCGGCGAGATCAGGAATTCCACTCATGGTCAGTCCCCGGTTGTTCGCGAAGGGTTCCCGCCACAGAGCGTCCCTTCAGTGAGCCTGTTCTCATTTCGATGATGTCAGAGCCGGGTGCGGATCGTCCACAGCTCCGGAAACAGCACGACCTCGAGCATTTTCTTCAGATACGAAGCACCCGACGTGCCGCCGGTGCCGCGCTTCAGACCGATGATGCGCTCCACCGTGGTGACGTGGTTGAAGCGCCAGCGGCGGAAATAATCCTCGAAGTCGACCAGCTTCTCGGCCAGTTCGTAGAACATCCAGTAGCGCTGCGGATCGCGGTAGATAGTCTGCCAGGCGACCAGGACCTCTTCATTCTCGGTTCGCGTCTCACGCCAGTCCGTGCGCCTGGCATCGGCACCGATGTCGAATCCGTTGCGCGCCAAAAGCAGCAGCGCTTCGTCGTAGAGCGATGGCTCGGCCAGAATGGCTTCCAGCTTTCCGCTGAGGTCAGGCCGATGCTTGTGAGGGCCGAGCATGGCCAGGTTGCGGTTGCCGGCCATGAACTCGATGGCGCGATACTGCCAGGACTGAAAACCCGAGGACTGGCCGAGCGCGTCGCGAAACTCGGTATATTCGCTGGGCGTCATCGTCCGCAGCACATCCCAGGCATTGTTCAGCTGCTCGAAGATGCGCGCGACTCGCGACAGCATCTTGAAGCTCGGCTCGAGCCGGTCGGCGCGGATCGAGCGGATCGCGGCGCCAATCTCGTGCAAAGCGAGCTTCATCCACAGTTCCGAGGTCTGGTGCTGGATGATGAACAGCATCTCGTCATGCGCCGACGACAGCGGCGTCTGCGCCTCCAGCACTTTCTCCAGGTGCAGATAGTCGCTGTACGACATGCGCTCGTTGAACGACATCTGTGCGCCTTCGGACGCCGGATCGTAGGGCTCGCTCAATTGACTTTCTCCGTGCGCAGCCGGAAGCGCTGGATCTTGCCGGTCTGGGTCTTGGGCAAAGCAGCAATGAATTTCACCGATCGCGGGTATTTGTAGGGCGCGATCGTCGCCTTGACATGGTCCTGCAGGCGCTTGGTGGTCAATGCGTCAGGCGCCACGCCCTGCACCAGCACGACATGCGCCTCGACGATCTGGCCGCGCTCGGCGTCCTCGGCGCCGATCACCGCGCATTCGGCGACGTCGGGATGTGACAGAAGTGCGGCCTCGACCTCGGGGCCGGCAATGTTGTAGCCGGCGCTGACGATCATATCGTCGGAGCGCGCGGCGAAATGGAAGAAGCCGTCCTCGTCCTGCGTGAAGGTGTCGCCGGTGATGTTCCAGCCGTCGCGCACGTAGTCCTTCTGCCTGATATCGGCCATGTAGCGGCAGCCGGTCGGGCCGCGCACCGCCAGCCTGCCGGTCGCGCCGCGCGGTACTTCGCGCATCTCGTCGTCGACGATGCGCGCCTCGTAGCCGCCGACCGGCTTGCCGGTCGACGCGGGCTTCATGTCGCCAAAGCGGTTGGAGATGAAGATGTGCAGCATTTCGGTGGCGCCGATGCCGTCGAGGATCGGCTTGCCGGTCTTTTGCGTCCACTCTTCGAAAACCGGAGCGGGCAAGGTTTCGCCGGCTGAAACGGCAACCCGCAGCGAAGACAAATCGGCACCTTCATCCATGGCCTTCAGCATGGCGCGGTAGGCAGTCGGTGCGGTGAAGGAGATCGTGGCTTTGTAGGTCTCGATGATGTGGATCATGTTGGGTGGCGTCGCCTGCTCCAGCAGCGTCGCCGCCGCACCGAAGCGCAGGGGAAAGATAGCGAGCCCGCCAAGGCCGAAGGTGAAGGCCAGCGGCGGCGAGCCGACGAAGATGTCGTCCGGCGTCACCTCCAGGATTTCGCGGGCATAGGCGTCGGCGATGATCAGGAGGTCGCGGTGGAAATGCATCGTCGCCTTCGGCACGCCTGTCGTGCCCGAGGTGAAGCCGAGCAGCGCGACATCGTCGCAGCCGGTGTTGACGGCGGTGAATGTCACCGGCTTGTCGAGAGCGGCACGATCGAGCTCGGCATCATGGTTGGCGGTGCCGTCGAAGCCTATGACCTGTTTGAGGAAGGTGCTGTCCTTGGCGCAGGCGGTCATCTCGTCCATCAGCCTGGTGTCGCAGAGCGCGACGGTGATTTCCGCCTTGTCGACGATCTTGGCCAGTTCGCCGGCGCGCAGCATAGGCATGGTGTTGACGACCACGGCGCCGACCTTGGTGGCAGCCAGCCAGCAGGCGACCATGGCGGGGTTGTTGGCCGAGCGGATCAGCACCCGGTTGCCGGGCTCGACGCCATAATTCTCGACCAGCGCGTGGGCGAGCCTGTTCGTCCAGTCCGACAGTTCCTTATAGGTGCGGCGGCGGCCATTGCCGATCAGGGCTGTGCGGTCGCCGAGGCCCTTCTCGACCAGCCGGTCGGTAAGTTCGACACCGGCGTTGAGGCGTTCGGGATAGTCGAAGCCGTCGAGCAGTATATCGGGCCATTGCTCCGTCGGCGGCAGGTGATCGCGCGTGAACGTGTCGATATGCGCTGAAGGCCCAAGCATGTCGCCGCTCTCCCGTCTGCTGCCTGGCCAATGCGCAATGCGCCTTGGCTGGATGTGGTGGATCCTAAGGTCCTGCTCTGAGGAGGCTTCGTGCTGCCCATGGCGCCTGCTCGGAGATGCGCCCAGAAGGGGTGAACATCTGCAGGTGAGGGCAGCACAGCAGACCTCCCATTGTCGGCTGTTCGTACGGGCAGGATCGCACCAGTCGAAATTTGTTTCAAGCCTAAAGTGTTTTTGCCCTGGAGCATTGACGCATGTCGTGGCGTTGGCCATTGCTGGCGGAGAAGCGATGCCGTTTTGGGGGAGGGCGCAGATGTTCGAACGTCACATCGTCGATTGGGATGATGCCTATGCCAACGGTGCGAACATCGCCGGCAGCGACCGTTGGCCAGCCGCCTGGGCGGAGCCAGCGGCAGCATTCCGCGATGCGCTCTCGGCAGAGAGCCGGGCACGGCTCGACATCGCCTATGGCGACGGGTCGCGCAATCGGCTCGATCTTTTCCTTCCCAAGGCCGCGCCCAAAGGACTGGTGGTGATTATCCATGGCGGTTACTGGCTGGAGACCGACAAGAGCTTGTGGTCGCATCTCGCCAAGGGCGCGGTCGGCAGCGGCTTCGCCGTTGCGATGCCCTCCTACACGCTGTGCCCGGACATACGCATCGCAGGCATCGTCCGGGAAGTCGGGGCGGCGATTGGCAAGGCAGCGGCAATGGTTGACGGACCGCTGATGCTGACCGGACATTCGGCCGGCGGCCATCTCGCCACCCGGATGGTGACGACAACCACGCCTCTGGCGCCGGATGTGGCGCGGCGCATACGCCATGTCGTTTCGATTTCAGGTCTACACGATTTGCGTCCGCTCATGCGCACCGGCATGAACAAGGACCTGGCAATCGACGAAGAGGAGGCGCTGGCTGAAAGCCCAGCCCTGCTGCGCCCGATGGATGGCGCCCGCGTCACCTGCTGGGCCGGCGGCGGTGAGCGCGCCGAGTTCCTGCGCCAGAATACGTTGCTTGCCAACATCTGGACCGGCCTTGGCGCCACCACCAGCACCGTGGTCGAGCCCGACCGGCATCACTACGACATTGTCGACGGCCTTACCGATCCGGCGCATCCGCTGACACAGAGCTTGATCTCGAGCTAGAGCCGAGATCACTTTCTCGTCTGTTATGAACGGCTTGCCTGGAATTCCTCAGCGCAGCATCAAAACGCTGCAAGCCTCGCCCGCGGCTGCTGCAGGGGCAAACGGTGCCCGCACGATCAGCCCGTTGGCGTCGGCCAGCATTCTCAGCATCGAGGAATCCTGAATGCCGAACGGCGTCGCCACCAGCGCGCCGTCATCTTCCCTGACCACGGCTCGGACATAGTCCTGGCGCAAATCATTGGCCGGCATTGCGGCACCCAGTCGCGCTGGGCGAATGTCCTGGCGATGGTTGCGGCCGCCGAGCCGCGCCAGCAGCGGCTTCAGGAACAGTTGCGAGCAGACCAGGCTTGCCACCGGGTTGCCGGGCAGGCCGATGCACCTGATATCGCCGAGGCGGCCGAACATCAGCGGCTTGCCGGGGCGCATGGCAATCTTCCAGAAGCCGAGCGTCATGCCTTCGCCGGTCAGCACATCGTGGATCAGGTCGTGATCGCCGACCGAGGCGCCACCAAGCGTCACGATGACATCCGCACCGGCCGCCACCGCTTTTTGCACCAGTTCGGCGATGGCCTCCTTGCGATCGGCGGCAATGCCGAGATCGAGCGCGCGGGCGCCGACCGAGTGTGCGGTGGCAGCGACGCCATAGGCATTGGACGAGATGATCTGGTCCGGGCCGAGATTACTGCCCGGCGGCAGCAATTCGTCGCCGGTGGCGATGATGGCGACAAGCGGTCGTCTTACCACCTTGACCTGGGGATGGTTGGCCGATGCTGCCAGCGACAGTGCCGCCGGGTCGAGCAAACGGCCTCTTTCGAGCAGCACATCGCCTGTTGAAAAATCGAGCCCGATGCGGCGGATATTGCGCCATTGCGCCGTCGGCTCGGTCACTTCGATTTCGCCGCCGCCGAGGTCGTGGACATTCTCCTGGATGACGATGGTGTCGGCGCCTTCGGGCAGCGGCGCGCCGGTGAAGATGCGCACCGCTTGTGCCTTGCCGATCCTACCGGCAAAACCACGTCCGGCCGGCGCCATGCCGATCACCGACAGCCTGGATGGTACCGACGCCACGTCGGCGGCTCGAGCGGCATAGCCATCCATGGCGGAAGCGTTGAAAGGTGGCTGGGTACGGAGTGCCACGACCTGTTCTGCCAGAACACGATCCACCGCCTCGAACAGAGGAAGGCTTTCGCCGGCTAGAGGTGCCGCACCATCGAGCAGGCGTTCAAGCGCCTCCGCGATAGGAACCAGCGCCATCAGGAACTCGCCTTGTAGTCACCCGACTTGCCACCGGTCTTTTCGACCAGGCAGATGCCGGTGATGACCATGGCGCGGTCTACTGCTTTGGCCATGTCGTAGATGGTCAGGCAGGCTACCGAAGCGGCCGTCAGCGCTTCCATCTCGACGCCCGTCTTGCCGGTGACGCGGGCCAGTGCGGTGACCTTCAGGCCAGGTAAAGCGTGGTCCGGCTCGATGTCGACGGAAACCTTGGTCAGCAGCAGCGGATGGCAGAGCGGGATCAGCTCATGCGTCTTCTTCGCCGCCATGATGCCGGCAATGCGCGCGGTGCCGAGCACGTCACCCTTCTTGGCGTTGCCGGCGAGGATCATCTTCAGCGTCTCGGGCTGCATCGCGACAAAGCCTTCGGCGATCGCCGTGCGCGTTGTTTCTTCCTTGTCGCCGACATCGACCATGTTGGCCTCGCCCTGCGCGCCGAGATGGGTCAGGCCTGATACCATCGTCAGATAGCCTCGGCCAAAGCCTTGCCTGTCAGAAGCAAGCGCGTCGCGGTGGTGACGTCCTGTTGCCGCATCAGGCTCTCGCCGACAAGAAA
Source organism: Mesorhizobium sp. M7A.F.Ca.US.005.03.1.1 (assembly GCF_003997975.1). NCBI lineage: Bacteria > Pseudomonadati > Pseudomonadota > Alphaproteobacteria > Hyphomicrobiales > Phyllobacteriaceae > Mesorhizobium > Mesorhizobium sp. M7A.F.Ca.US.005.03.1.1. The sequence goes on along the minus strand of NZ_RZRO01000068.1, from coordinate 25,656 downwards.
AGTGCCGATGTCGCTCTTTTGCAGCCTGAGGCAGTCGTCATGGGTGAAAATACCGCTCTCGCTGACCAGCAGGCGGCCGCCCGGCACCATGGGTGCCAGCCGCTCCGACGTTTTAAGGCTGGTTTCAAATGTTCTCAGATTGCGGTTGTTGATGCCGATCAGCCGCGACGACAGTTTTAGCGCGCGCAGCGTCTCGGACTCATCATGCACCTCGATCAGCGCATCCATGCCGAGTTCGAATGCCGTTGCCTCAAGCTCGCTCGCCAGGGCGTCGTCGACGCTGGCCATGATGATCAGGATGGCATCCGCGCCCCAGGCGCGGGCTTCGTAGACCTGATAGGGATCGAACAGGAAATCCTTGCGCAGCGCCGGCAGCGCGACGGCGGCTCGCGCCCGGGTGAGAAATTCCGGCGCGCCCTGGAAGGACGGTGCGTCGGTCAGCACCGAAAGACAGGCAGCGCCACCCTTGGCATAGGCCTGCGCCAGCGCCGGCGGATCGAAATCGGCGCGGATCAGCCCCTTGGACGGGCTTGCCTTCTTGATCTCGGCGATCAGCGCAAAGGCGCCGGATTTGCGCTTTGCTTCGAGCGCGGCAAGAAAGCCGCGCGGTGCGTCGGCGTCCTTGGCTCGCGCCTTGATTTCGGCCAGCGGCACACGTGCCTTTGCCGCCGCGATCTCGTCGCGCTTGTAGGCCTCGATCTTGCGAAGAATGTCAGACACGTTTTACCCGTTCGAAATCTCGACCAGCCTGTCGAGCACTTGCAGGGCCCGGCCGCTGTCGATGGCTTGCGCGGCGAGCGCGATGCCGTCGGCAAGCGTCGTCGCCTTGCCCGCCACCACCAGGCCGGCGCCGGCATTCATCAGCACGGTGTCGCGATAGGCGCCGGCAGCGCCGCCCAACATATCGCGCAAGGCTTTGGCATTGTAGTCCGCATCGCCGCCACGCAGTTCGTCCCTGCTGTGGCGCGGCAACCCGACCGCTTCAGGCGTCAGGGTGAAGCTGCGGATCTCGCCGCCGATCAGTTCGGCGACCTGCGTCTCGCCGGTGGTGGTGATCTCGTCATAGCCGTCGCCATGAGCAACCCAGGCATGCTCCGCACCCAGTGCCTTCAGCGTCTCGGCAACCGGCAGGATCCATTCCGGCAGGAACACACCGACCAGCTGCCGCTTGACGCCAGCTGGATTGGAGAGCGGCCCGAGCAGGTTGAAGATGGTGCGGGTGCCGAGTTCGACGCGGGTCGGACCGACATGTTTCATCGCTGGATGGTGCGCGGGCGCGAACATGAAACCAATGCCAGCCTCGTGGATGCAGCGGCCGATGAATTCGGGCGAGATGTCGATCTTGACGCCGAGCGCAACCAGCACGTCGGCGGCTCCTGTCAGCGAGGACAGGCCACGATTGCCGTGCTTGGCAACCGGCACACCACTGCCGGCGATGACAAAGGCCGATCCCGTGGAAATATTGACGCTGTGGGAATTGTCCCCGCCGGTGCCGACGATATCGATGGCGCCGTCCGGCGCGTCGACTTGCAGCATCTTGGCCCGCATGGTGGCGACGGCGCCGGAAATCTCGCTCACCGTCTCGCCGCGCACGCGCAGCGCCATCAGGAAACCGCCGATCTGGCCGGGGGTCGCATCACCCGACATGATGATGTCGAAGGCCTCGCGCGCTTCCTCGAAGGAAAGCGCGCTACCGGTCGCGATCTTGGCGATATGGGTTTTCAGCGCGCTCATCTTGTCGAGGCTTGGGCGACGGCGGCCTGGTCGACGCGAACGTCGTACTGCGTCTGCAACTGCGCCACCAATTGGTCGAGCAGGTCGTCCGACATGCCGGAGGTGAAGGATTTCTGTGCGTCATCCGGCACCGAGCTGGCATCGGCCCCGGCGGGCTCGAACACTTCGGCGACCTTGTACAGTATCTGCCCGTCGCCGGTAGGCGAGGGGATCAGGCCGGTACCGCCTTCGCCGACTCCGAACATCGCTGCGGCACCTTCCTTGCCGAAATCGACGTCGTCAGCCTCGCGCTTGACACCGCGCTTGGTCTGCTTTTCCAGCTTCAGTTCGCTGGCAATGACATCGAGCGTTGCGCCGGCCTTGAGCCGCTTTTCCAGCTCGTCAGCCTTGGCGGCGAGCCGCTTGCTTGTTTCCGCCGCCGTCCAGTCGGCCACGACTTTCTGACGAACCTCATCCAGCGTGCGGTCGCGAGCCGGCGTGATGGACGCCACCTCATAGAAGACGAAGCCGTTGTCGGCTGTGGTCAAGGCATCGTTTTCCGTGTTGGGTTCGGCGTCGAAGACGGCTTTGATCAGCTCCGGCGATTGCGGCAGGTCCTTGACGATGCTTGCATCTGGCCGCAGTCCACTGCGATCGATGGCATCGATGGTGACGACCTTCAGCTTCAGCTTGGCCGCGGCGTCGGCCAGCGAACTGCCGGCGGCGCGGGTGTCATCGTAATTGTCGCGCACGTCCAGAAGGATGCGGCTTGCCTCGCCCAGCGCCAGATCCTTGCGGATCTGGTCGGACACCTCGGCCAGCGGCTTCACCACTTCGGGCTTGATCTCGGTGACACGCAGCAGCACCGGACCGAAGGCGCCCTGCACGACCTGGCTGACTTCATTGGCGTTAAGCGCGAAGGCGGCGTCGGCGACCGCCTTGTCGGCGATCTTGTCCTTGGCAAGCGTGCCGAGCAACGTGTCGGCCGGGGTCTTGCCTTCCGCCGTGACCAGCTTGTCGAAAGTGGCGCCTGCCTTGAGCGAATCGAGCGCGGCCTTGGCCGCATCCGGCGTCTTGAACACGAGCTGCTCGATGGTGCGCAATTCCGGCGTGGTGTAACGCGCCTTGTTCTTGTTGTAGTCGTCGCTGACCTGTTGGTCGGTGACGGCGGTCGGATCCATGATGTCGACCGGCTCGAGGCGGACATAGGAGAATTTGCGGTATTCGGGTGCCGCATATGTCTTCTTGTTGGCTTCGAAATAGGCCGAAAGCACGTTATCGGATGGCGCCGCGATCGGCTCCACCAGTGCCTTGGGCAGCGTCAAATAGTCGATGGTGCGGTCTTCGCCGCGATAGAGCGCAACTGCCTTGAAGAAAGTGTCCGGAGCCTTGAGGCCGTCCGAGACCGCCTCGACAATCTGCTGGCGCACCGCCACCTGAGCACGGTTCTTCAAATAGTCCTCGGGTCGCATGCCAATCTGCTGCAGCATATATTCGAACGTTCTGCGATCGAACTGGCCGCCCGGGCCTTTGAAGGCCGGGTCTTCGCGTGTCAGCTCGGCCAGCCGGTCCTTGGAAAGTCCGAGGCCCAGCTTGCGGGCCTGTTCATCGAGAACGGCACCCGAGACGAGCTGCGCCAGCACCTGGTTGTCGACACCGAGCGCCTTTGCCTGTTCGTGGCTGAGACGTTGGCCGAACTGCTGCGACATGACGGCGAGCTGGCGATCATAGGCGAGACGGTATTCGTTGATCGACACTTTGGTGCCGCCAGCGGTTATCACCGAATCATGGCCGGCCAAACCGCCCATCAGCCGTCCGGAAACGCCCCAGACCAAAAAGCTGAGCACCAGCAGCACCAACAGCCCCTTCGCGACCCAGGTGCCTGCCGCGCTTCTCAATATACCAAGCATTTTTACTTCCGATTTATGCGCATTTTCGCATGCGCCGAGTCTGAAACAAGCGCAATAGCGCCCTTCCGGCCCACTGTCGATTGCTTTGTGGCCTGATTTTGGTAGTGAGGGCCAGAGCCCCGATATCATCCGGAGAAGCAAACCCATGACGCCAGGAATTCGCCCGCTCGTCGCCGGCAACTGGAAAATGAACGGCACCAGCGCCTCCCTCAACGAGCTCAGGATGATCGGCAACGGCTTCATTAGTGGGCTTGACGCGGAGACCGAAGCGCTGGTTTGCGTTCCCGCAACCCTGCTTGCCCACGCCGCCGAGATCCTGTCGCGCACGCCGGTGCATGCCGGCGGCGAAGATTGCCACACCAAGGAGAGCGGAGCCTACACCGGCTGCATCTCGGCGGAAATGCTCAGGGATGCCGGTGCGAGCCATGTCATCGTCGGCCATTCCGAATGCCGCGAGCAACGCGGCGAGGATGACGCCACTGTCCAGGCCAAGGCATCCGCCGCATGGCGTGCCGGGCTTGTTGCCATCATTTGCGTCGGCGAAACGCATGAGCAGCGTGAAGCGGGCGCCACGCTGGACGTGCTGTCGCGGCAGGTCGAGGGCTCGGTCCCGCCAAGCGCCACCCCGTCCAACACCATCATTGCCTATGAGCCGGTATGGGCGATCGGCACCGGCCTGACGCCGACGGCGGCCGACGTCGCTGCGGCACACGCACATATCCGCGAAAAGCTGTCGGAAAAGCTCGGCGGCGTCGCGGCGAAGGTGCGCATTCTCTATGGCGGCTCGGTCAAGCCCTCCAACGCGGTCGAACTGCTCGGCGTCAGGAATGTCGACGGCGCGCTGGTTGGCGGCGCCAGCCTGAAAGCGGCGGACTTTCTCGGCATCGCCGAGGCCTATCGCAATATTGCTTGAAGACATTTTCCCCGCCGGACAGGGCTTCCGGTGCACGAAATCGTTGCAAAGGACGGGTTGCTTCCCATATTCCGGCCACGGGCTTGGAAATGCCGTCAAAGCATTGTATTGAGCCGCCTCCAATTCACCGGTCGTGTCCGCGGCCGGGCAAGGCCTTGCCAGGATAAACTATGGAAACCGTACTGATCGTCATCCATCTCATGGTCGTGCTCGCCCTTGTCGGCGTGGTGCTGCTGCAGCGTTCCGAAGGCGGTGGCCTCGGCATCGGTGGCGGGTCCGGCTTCATGACCGCGCGTGGTGCGGCCAATGCGCTGACGCGTGCGACGGCGATCCTGGCGGCTGCCTTCTTCGCCACCTCCTTGACCCTGTCGATCGTCGCCCGCTACGGCGAAAAGCCGATCGATATCCTGGACCGCGTGCCGGCGACCTCGGACGGCGCCGGCAAAGGCGTGCTCAACCAGTTGCCTGGAACCACAACTCCGGCGCCCGCGGGCACCACCACGCCGACGCCGCCTTCCGGCAACGATGCTTCGGCTCCTGCGACTGCCCCGGCCACTGCGCCTGCCGCCGGCTCGACGCCGCCGGCGACCAACGGCACGGCTCCCGCCGCACCGGCGACCCCGCAGGTTCCAAACCAGTAGTCCTCGGTGCCTGAACGGCGATCTGTGGTCGTTTGAACACAGTCGCGGCAAATGCAGCGAGATCACGAAGATTCGACGGGGTGAGGCATGGCCCCACGCTTGAGGCGGCCGCGCTTATTCGACTATAGATTGCACGCGGCATTTCCGGCGCCCTTGGGGGGCGCTGGGCGACGCCGTGGCAACAAGCATAGAACGATCGGATCTTCGCCATGCAGCTTCGCAGCTTCATTTTCCTGGGACTTTGCGCCGCACTCGGCTTGAGTTCCCCCGCTTTCGCAGGCGTTCCGGCCAATATGGCCGCACAGCCTTCGGCTGAAACAACTTCTGCCATCAACATCGCCGTCAAGAGTGATGCGTCGCAACTGAAGCTTCTCAAGAAGAAGAAAAACCCGACGCCCGACGACCTCGCCCAGATCAAGAAGATCGAGGCCAAGATCGTTGCCGACAAGGAAGCCGCCAAAGCCAAGGCGCTCGAAGCCAGGAAGCTGGCAATGCGCGAGGCGGCAAAGGCCAAGGCCGACGCGGAACGGCAGGCGTTCCTTGCCAAGAAGGGCAAGAGCGCGCCGGCAACCGAGGTGGCCGATGCCAAGCCGGCCAGGAAGCAGGCTGCCAAGATCATCGAGCCTATCGAACCGATAGCGCCGATCCAGTCGGCCGAGCCGCTTCCGGCGGAGGCCATGAACGTCGCCCTGACCGGCAACAATGGCGAACTGCGCAGCGAAGTCATCGGCCAGAAGAAGCCGAGCGGCGGCGGCCTGTTCGCCGGCCTTTTCGGCGGGACGTCGTCCGGCTCCTCGATAAGCTATCTTCCCGAGACGCGGGCTCTCGATCAGGCTCTCGCCAAGAGGGAGGCCAAGAAGCAGTTCAAGGTGAAGCCGGAATTCGTGCCGCAGGACGTGGAATTCACTGGTTACGATGCCGGCACCATCGTCATCGACACCAGCGCGCGGCGCCTTTACCTCGTCGAATCATCTTCCACCGCGCGGCGCTACGCCATTGCGGTCGGTCGCGAGGGCCTGCAGTTCAAGGGCACGGTCGCGGTCGGCGACAAGCAGGAATGGCCGCGCTGGATCCCGACGCTGGACATGCAGAAGCGCGAGCCGAAGCATTACGGCCAGTATAAGGACGGCATGCCTGGCGGTGGCCAGAATCCGCTCGGCGCCCGCGCCATCTATCTCTATGACGGCAAGAAGGACACGCATCTGCGCATCCACGGCACCATCGCGCCGCAGTCGATCGGAACCAGCGCCTCTAATGGCTGCTTCCGCATGATCAACGAGCACGTCATGGACCTCTACAGCCGCGTCAGGGTTGGCACCAAGGTCGTCATCATCTGACGTTTTCGTCATCCTGCCGAAAGGGCCGGCTCAGCCGGCCCTTTTGTTTTGCCCTGTTCACGATCCGAGCGCCTTCTTGGGAAAAAACCTTCGCGGTGGTTTTTTCTCTGGCGGAATCAATCCGGCCGCGTTAAGCGATGACTCCCATGGCGCGATATGTATTCATCACAGGCGGCGTGGTTTCCTCACTTGGAAAAGGCATTGCCGCAGCGGCCCTTGGGGCTCTCCTGCAGGCGCGAGGCTATCGCGCACGCATCAAAAAACTCGATCCCTATCTCAATGTCGATCCGGGGACGATGTCGCCGTACCAGCATGGCGAGGTTTTCGTCACCGACGATGGTGCGGAAACCGATCTTGATCTTGGCCATTACGAGCGCTTCACAGGCCGCTCCGCCAACCAGCAGGACAACATCACCACCGGCCGCATCTACAAGAACATCATCGAGCGCGAGCGGCGCGGCGACTATCTCGGCGCCACCGTGCAGGTCATCCCCCACGTCACCGACGAGATCAAGAATTTCGTCCTCAACGGCAATGACGACTATGATTTCGTGCTGTGCGAGATCGGCGGCACGGTCGGCGACATCGAGGCGATGCCGTTCCTGGAGGCTATACGCCAGCTCGGCAACGACTTGCCGCGCAACAATGCCGTCTACGTGCATCTGACGCTGATGCCCTATATCCCGACGGCCGGTGAGCTGAAGACCAAGCCGACTCAGCATTCGGTCAAGGAACTGCGCGGCATCGGCATCGCGCCCGACATCCTGCTGGTCCGCGCCGACCGCGCTATCCCCAAGGAAGAGCGCAGAAAACTGTCGCTGTTCTGCAATGTGCGCGAAAGTGCCGTGATCCAGGCGCTCGACGTGCCGCATATCTACGACGTGCCGATGGCCTATCACAAGGAAGGGCTCGATTCGGAAGTCCTGGCCGCCTTCGGCATCGATCCGGCGCCGAAGCCGCGCATGGAGCCGTGGCAGGCGGTGTCCAACCGCATCCACAATCCGGAAGGCGAGGTGACCATCGCCGTTGTCGGCAAATATACCGGCCTCAAGGACGCCTACAAATCGCTGATCGAGGCGCTGTCGCATGGCGGCCTGGCCAATCACGTCAAGGTCAAGCTCGACTGGATCGAATCGGAGATCTTCGAAAAGGAGGATCCGACGCCGTGGCTGGAAAAGGTGCATGGCATCCTGGTTCCCGGCGGCTTTGGGGAGCGCGGCTCGGAAGGCAAAATCCTGGCGGCGAAGTTCGCGCGTGAGCGAAAAGTGCCGTATTTCGGCATCTGCTTCGGCATGCAGATGGCCTGCATCGAGGCGGCGCGGTCGCTGGCCGGCGTCGAGCATGCGTCTTCGACCGAGTTTGGTCCGACCGAGGAGCCGGTCGTCGGCCTGATGACCGAATGGCTGAAAGGCAACATGCTGGAGAAGCGCCGCGAAACCGGCGACCTCGGCGGCACGATGCGGCTCGGCGCCTATCAGGCCGAGCTCGCCAAGGGTTCCAAGATCGCCGAAATCTATGGCGACACGCAGATTTCCGAGCGCCATCGCCACCGCTACGAGGTCAATGTCGACTACAAGGAGCGGCTTGAGGATTGCGGCCTGGTGTTTGCCGGCATGTCGCCCGACGGCGTGCTGCCGGAAACAGTCGAGTATCCCGACCATCCCTGGTTCATCGGCGTGCAGTATCACCCGGAACTGAAAAGCCGGCCGCTCGACCCGCATCCGCTGTTCGCCAGTTTCATCGAGGCGGCGGTGGAGCAGAGCCGGCTGGTGTAGCCGGTCGGCCATGCAGACCTATGTCGCGCTGCTTTACAGCATCATTCTGGGCGAGGGCCGCCGGGTCGTCATGGCCGACCTCAAGGCCATGGCGGAAGATCTCGGGCTGAAGAACCCGCGCACCCTGGTGGCGACCGGAAATCTGGTCTTCGAGGCGCCGGCAACTGATATTGCCGACCTTGAACAGCGGCTGGAGGCAGCCTTCGAAAAAACCTTCGGCCGCCATGTCGACATCATCGTGCGTGGTGCCGAGGACTGGCTGAAGCTTGCCGCCGGCAATCCGTTCCCGGCCGATTCGGCCAAAGCAGGCGATCAGGTGGCTGTACGGGTGATGCGCAAGCCTGCGCCCGTGGAGGCCGTGACGGGGCTCCAGGCCTATGCCGGCGTGGATGAAAAAGTGACTTCGGTCGGCGGCGACATCTGGGTCGTCTTTTCGCGCGAGAGGCCAAGCTCGCGGCTGCTTGCGGCGATGAATCACAAGCGCATGGGCACGGGCACGTCGCGCAACTGGAACACGGTGCGCAGATTGGCCGAGATGCTCGGGTAGGTTTTGGGGCGGCTCTCGCCGCCCCAAAATTCACCTTGTCAGGCCTTCGCGGTCCTGGCGCCGGCGCCCAAAGCGGCGGTGCGCAGCACGTAGTAGATGATGCCGGCGATCGCCACGCCGAAGAACCAGCCATAGACACCCCACCAGGACGGCAGCCAGTTGGTGAAGTTGGGCAGGATCGACGAGAAGATGGCGCCGATGCCCGCGGCGATGAAGGCGTTGACGTGCCAGCCGCCCTGGAAGCGGAATTCGCCATCTTCGCGATAAAGCGCCTCGACGTCGACCTCACCCTTCCGGATCAGGTAGTAGTCGACCATCATCACCCCGAAGATCGGCCCCATCGTCGCGCCGATGATGTTGACGAAGGAAGCCGCACTGCCTTCCCATGGCGCGAAGGGATAGAGCAGCAGGGCGATCACGGCCGCGATATAGCCGCCCTTCTTGAAGTCGATCTGCCTGGGAAAGACATTGGAGAAGTCGAAGGCCGGCGAGACGAAGTTCGCCACGACGTTGATGCCAAGCGTTGCTACCGCAAAGGTCAGGGCTGCGAGCGCCGCCAGGAACCAGCTGTCGAATTTCGCCGAGATCTGGTCGGGATGCAGCAGCACCTCGCCATAGACGTCAAAGGCGGCAATGGTGGTGACGCCGGCCACCAGAGAAAACAGGATCAGGTTGATCGGCAGGCCCCAGATGTTGCCCTTGCGCAGCGATGCCTTGTCAGGCGCGTAACGGGCGAAATCGCAGAAATTGAGATAGAGCGCCGAGAAATAGGTGACCCAGATCGCGGCCACCGCAAACAGCGAGGTCCAGGAGCCAGGCGTGCCGGGCACGCCCGCATCCTTCGTCTTGTCCAGCAGCACGTCCATGGGGATGTCGCTGGTGAAGGCAAATCTCCCGGATTTGACACAGAGATAGATCGCCAGGATCAGCATCATCACCCACACCGCGGGGCCGGCCCAATCCTGGAAGCGGCGGACCGTTTCCATGCCGTTCTGGATGATCAGCAATTGCAGCCCCCAGATGACCACGAAGCAGATCACCTCCAGGCCGGTATGACCGAGGAAGTGCGTGCTGGCGTTGAAATCGGCGAACCATTGCGTGCGGATCAGCAGCGCCACGATCGCGCCCGAGGCGGCGGCAGTCTGCGCGCCGTACCAGAAGCAGGCGACGACGGCGCGCACCAGCGCCGGTATGTTGGCGCCCCAGATGCCGAAAGAGGCGCGGGCAAGCACGGGGTAGGGCACGCCCGTCTTCACGCCGGCATAGCCGACCATGTTCATCAGCGCGTAGATGATCAGCGAGCCGATGCCTATGGCGATGATGAAATTGACGAAGCCGCCGCAGAACAGGAACAGACTGGCGGCAAGATAGTAGCCCCAAAGGCTGTGGACGTCCGACGTCCAGACGTTGAAGATCGAGAATGGTCCCCAGTTTCGAACTTTGGCCGGAGCCAGATCCTCGTTGTACAGATCAGGTGAAGCACCCTGTATCGTCATGGCAATGTTCCCCTTTTGCAGCACGCGCCCTCACGCGTTGGCCGCGTGCAGGTTAAGCCTGCCGCAGGGGAACCGACAAGCAACCTATTTGCCGGCTTTGGCCTTAAAGATATTCAATGAGAACTGCGATTATCGATGCACGGCGATGGTGGGTCATCGCTGAACCACGGATGAGTCGAGGTTCGACGCGGGGATTCCAATCTGAAGCGGTGGCTCCCGACATCTTCGGTTGGGGGCATCTAAGCGATTGCCATCACCTGCTTGTGGTCCGCGACCTCGGCGAGCAGCCAATCCTGAAACAGACCGGTGCCTGGCTTGTTGCCGATGCTGCGACGCTGATGCAGGTAAATGCCGGCCGGATAGGTGTGGCGGGCACGGAACGGCGCGACCAGCTTGCCTTGCTGCAGAAAATCTTGCGCCATCATCGTGTCCGCAAGCGCTATTCCGGCGCCATTGATCGCTTCGCGCATGATCAGGGTGCAATCATCCAATGTTGTGCTGGATTTTGGCGTCGTTTCCAGAACGCCTTCCTGCTCCAGCCAACGCTTCCATCTCATGGTTTCGCATTCATGGATCAGATGATGATTGACCAGATCGGCCGGCGATCGCAGCGGCACAGGCCCCTCCAGAAGCGAAGGCGCACAGACCGGCGTCAAAAGCAGCGGGATCAGCAGCGTCAGAGCCGGGCCGGCCTTGTAGACGAACTCGTCGACAATGGCCAAATCGAAGTTGGCGCGCTTGCCTGAAGTGGAGATCTCCAGATCCACCGACGGATGCAACCGGCGAAAGTTCGGCAACCGGTCCGCCAGCCAAAGGTTCAGAACGGTGGGCACGCACAAGACCCGGACACGTTGGATCTTGCCGTGGCGCGACCCCTCGGAGAGGCTGACGTCATCGGTGGCGCGCCAGATCGCTTCGAATGCCTCCGAGAGGCTGCGCGCATAGTAGGAGCCCCTTATGGTTGGCGTTATCTGGCGAAAACCGCGTTCGAACAGGTCTTGGCCAAGATTTCGTTCAAGCGCGCGGATGTGCCGGCTGACAGCCGAGGGTGTCAGATGCAGTTCTTCCGCCGCGTCCTTGACGCTGCCGAGGCGAGCGGCGGCCTCGAAAGCGCGCATGCCATTGAGTGAGGGAAGGGCCATTGGCCGATCATGAATTGTGAGTTGAGTTTTTGTCAATCGACATGGGCGGAATTCGCGTTTGATCGCCTGCCCTGTTAGGGGATACCCAGACGACAAGAGCAATTAAGTCGTCTCAAGAAAGCGACTATTTGGGGACCGGCATTATACCACGAACGGCGGAGACCGGCTTGACCAGTCTCCACCGGAGTGAGCGAAGCGTTGCTCGCTACCCGGCTGGTATTGCCGCAATTGAAGAGAGCGCCAGCCTATGCCTCAATCGCCAGCGCCGGTTTTCGAGACCGCGGACGAGATTTCCGCCGCCTCCGTCGTCGTGATCTTGCAAACTGCCCAAACAGGCTTCGGCCCGCGGGCGTCCACCCTGGATGCCGAGATGGGCGGGATTCTCTCGCGCGCCTGCTCCGACCCGGCCGCCTTGGCCGAATCCGGCACCTGCATCGATCTTATTGCCCCGCAGTCCGTATCGACCAAGCGCGTGGTCGTCCTGGCCCTGGGCAAAGCTGAAGCCGTAACCACCCTGTCACTGGCGCGCGCCGGCGGTCTGCTTGCCGCGCATCTCGAGGGCAAGGGGGAATGCGCGCCCACCCTGGTCCTGGACCCGATCGCCGGCGTTGACCTGCCCGGCGCCGAAATCCTGGCGCGTGTCGCGCTTGGCATGCGGCTGCGCCGCTATCGTTTCGATATGCGCAACCGGCGGCAAGGGGCGGGAGCGGATAGAACCTTGCGGGTGAAACTGGTAGGGGCTCGCGGCCCGGATCTGACAGCGGCGCTGGCGCGGATCAATGCCATCGCCGACGGCGTCGAATATGCACGCACCCTGGTCAACCTGCCGCCGAACCACCTCCATCCCGACAATTTCCACGATCATCTTGAGCCCCTGCGTGAAGCCGGCATCGACATCGAAATGCTTGATGCCGCGCAACTGAAGGAGCTCGGCATGAACGCGCTTCTTGCTGTCGGATCGGGCTCGGCGCGCCCGCCGCGGGTCGCTGTCCTGCGCTACCGGGGCAAGGGTGCTCCCGCCCAACCACTCGCTTTCGTCGGCAAGGGCGTCTGCTTCGATTCGGGCGGCCTCTGCATCAAGGGCGGAGCGCAGATGTTCGACATGAAAGCCGACATGGGCGGAGCGGCCGCTGTGGTCGGCCTGCTGATCGCGCTCGCCCGGCAAGGCAGCCCGGTACACATTGTCGGTGTTCTCGGCATCGCGGAGAACATGCCATCCGGCACGGCGCTCAAACCGCGCGACATCATCACGACGGCGTCCGGACAGACAGTGGAAGTGTTCGACACGGATGCGGAGGGACGCCTGCTTCTGGCCGACTGCCTCCACTATGCAGCCACGCGCTTCAACCCTTTAGTGATCGTCGATCTGGCAACGCTGACCTATTCGGTGACGCGTGGGTTGGGGTCGATATTCGCCGGCCTGTTCAGCACCGACGATGCCATCGCGTCACAGATGATCGCGGCCGGAGAAACGGTCGGCGAGCGGTTCTGGCGGCTGCCGCTCGATCGGGCCTACGACGAGGGCCTGCAATCGCCGTTCGCGGACCTGCGGCATCATGCCAAGGATATGGAAGATGGCGATGCTCCCTATGCCGCAGCCTTCCTGCGCCATTTCACGGAAGATCGCCCCTGGGTGCATCTCGACATCGCCAGCAAGGAACTGACCGACTCCGATCGGCCGCTCGGCAGGCAAGGTGCCACGGCATTTGGCGTGCAGATGCTGGAAGAGTGGGTGCAGGTCACCCGTAACATGAGTTAGGCGCCTGCCGCCGCGGACGATAAAAGTACCTTCAATCGCACTGGGAATTGGGATGTCATCTGAGATCATCGGCATGGAAGGACGGGCCACTTTCGGCGCCTACGAGACCTGGTATCGGGTCAGTGGCGAACTCGGCGGCGAAAAGGCGCCTGTGGTGATCCTGCATGGCGGCCCGGGCGTCGCCCACAATTATGTCGATGCCTACAAGCTTCTTGCGCGAAGGGATCGCGCCGTCATCCACTACGACCAGTTGGGCTGCGGCAATTCCACCTTGCTGCCTGAGAAAGGCGCCGATTTCTGGACACCCCGGCTGTTCATCGACGAGCTTGAAAACCTCGTCGACCACCTCGGCATTCGGACAGGCTTCCACGTGCTCGGCCAGAGCTGGGGCGGCATGCTGGGCGCGGAATATGCCGTGACGCGGCCGCAAGGCCTGAAATCGCTGACCATAGCCAACTCACCGGCTTCCATGAAACTGTGGGTCGAAGAGGCCAACCGGCTGCGTGCGGATCTGCCCGCGGATGTGCAGGAGACCCTGACCCGACACGAACAGGCCGGCACGACGGACGATGCGGCTTACCAGGCTGCGACGATGGTGTTCTACGAGCGGCATGTCTGCCGGGTCGTGCCTTTCCCGCCCGAAGTCACGGAAAGTTTCGCCCAGGTCGTGCGCAATCCGACCGTCTATAATCTGATGAATGGGCCAAACGAGTTCCATGTCATCGGAACGCTGAGGAACTGGAGCATCGTCGAGCGCCTGCCGGCCATCGATGTTCCCACACTGATCATCTCCGGACGTCACGACGAGGCCACGCCCGCGACCGTGCAGCCCTACAAGGACGGCATCAAGGGGTCTCGCTGGGAGATATTCGAGCATTCCAGCCACATGCCGCATGTCGAAGAGCAAGATGCGTGCATGCGGGTGGTGGGAGACTTCCTGGACCACAACGATAACTGAAAAAAGGGGAATCAAGACATGAAGAAACTGCTTCTGGCGGCAACAGCCGCGGCATTGCTGGCCGGTACATGGCTGGCCCCGGCACAGGCCGAATATCTCAAGGAGCACCGAGGCGGCACCATCCGCCTGCTGGCCCGCTCCGCGGCCGGAACGCTCGATCCGCACATCAATTACACGGACCAGGGCTGGCAGATGTACCAGCCGATCTATGACGGCCTGGTGGCCTTCCGCAAGGCCGAGGGCATGGACGGCTTCACCATCGTCCCCGATCTGGCCGAGGCCCTGCCGCAGGTCAGCAATGACGGCAAGACCTTCACCTTCAAGCTGCGCAAGGGCATCAAGTTCTCCAGCGGCCAGGATCTTGGCGTAAAGGACGTCGTCGCTTCTTTCCAGCGCATATTCAAGGTTTCCGGACCCACCTCCGGCACGTTCTATGCCGGCATCGTCGGGGCCGACAAATGCCTGGCCGACACCAAGAGCTGCACGCTGGAAGGCGGCGTTGTCGGCGACGAAGCGGCCGGCACCATCACCATCAACATCACCAAGCCGGATGCCGAGCTGCTCTACAAGCTTGCCTTGCCGCATGCCATGGTCCTGCCGGCGGACACGCCCGCTGAAGACATGGGTTCCAAGCCCATTCCCAGCACCGGCGCGTACATGATCTCCGCCTTCGACCCGAACAAGGGCATGACGGTTTCCCGCAACCCCAATTTCAAGCAGTGGAGCGAAGAAGCCCAGCCGGACGGCTATCCGGATGTCGTCCAATATGATTTCGGCCTGTCCGAAGAGGCAGCCGTCACCGCGATCCAGAACGGCGAAGCGGACTGGATGTTCGACGCTCTGCCGAGCGACCGCCTGGGCGAACTGGGCAGCAAGTCCATGGACCAGTTGCACATCTCACCGCTTTCGGCTTGGTGGTACGCGCCGCTGAACAACCGTCTCGCACCCTTCGACAACGAAAAAGCCCGCCAGGCCGTTGCCTATGCGATCGATCGCAACACGCTGGTCAAGCTGTTCGGCGGCAAGGTGCTGGCTTCGCCGGTCTGCCAGGTCCTGCCTCCGGACTTCCCCGGCCATGAAGACTATTGCCCCTTCACCAAGAATCCGGGCGCCAAATGGTCGGCCCCCGACCTCGACAAGGCAAAGCAGCTCGTCGAGGACTCCGGCACCAAGGGCCAGAAGGTGACGATCATCGTCGAGGACACCGCCATTTCGCGCTCCATCGGCGTCTATCTGCAGAGCGTGCTGACCAGCATCGGCTATGTCGCCGACGTCAAGCCGATCTCGTCGAACATCCAGTTCACCTACATCCAGAACACCAACAACAAGGTGCAGATGTCCGTCACCCAGTGGTACAAGGACTATCCGGCGGCTTCGGACTTCCTGAACATCCTGTTCAGCTGCGCCTCTTTCCGCGAAGGTTCGGACGCCTCGATCAACATCGCCGGCTTCTGCGACAAGGAAATCGACGCCAAGATGCAAAAGGCATTGGACCTCGGCGTCACCGATCAGAAAGCCGCCGATAAAATGTGGGCTGAAATCGACAGGCAAGTCACCGACAAGGCACCTGCGGTCGGCCTCTTCACGCCGAAGCGGCTCGATTTCGTCAGCAAACGTCTTGGCAATTTCAAGTTCAACAGGCAGTTCAACTGGATGATCACCCAATCCTGGGTACAGTAATGGCCTGGGTGCAGTAACGAACCGCGGAGGGGCACGTCCGTGTCGAACGTAGCTGTCGCCGCGCCGCGCAAGACGCGAGGGCCCTGGGCCGTCGCGTTTGCGAAGCTGGCAAGGGACAGGGCTGCCATGGCGTCGCTGGCCGTGTTCCTCCTCATCGTCCTTGCCTGCCTCAGTGCGCCTCTTTATGCGAAATGGGCAGGCGTGGACCCCTTCGCCTCGACGCTCGACGCCGTCATCCAGATCGACGGTGCCGACGTTCCGGTGATGGAACAATCGACGGAGGGGCTCGGGCTTGGCTACACACCGCTCGGCCCGACCTGGCGGCTGGGCAATTATTTCCTCGGCGCCGACAGCCAGGGGCGCGATGTCATGGCCAGGATGCTCTATGGCGGGCTGAGCTCGCTGCTGATCTCCGGAGCAGCCACCATCTTTACCCTGATCCTGGGCACGGCGGCGGGATTGATCGCCGGCTATTTCGGCGGTGTCACCGACACGGTGCTGTCGCGCTTCCTCGACATACTGTGGGCGTTCCCCATTTATCTGCTGGCGATTTCGCTCTCCATCGTGACCATCGCGCATGGCATCACGATAGGACCGATCCAGATCGAGTCCGGCAGTCTGTGGCTGCCTGTCATCATCATCGGTATCGTCTACGTGCCCTATGTGGCTCGTCCGATACGCGGGCAGGTTCTGGCACTGCGCAAAAGCGAATTCGTGCTCGCCGCGATCAATCTGGGCGTACCGGGATGGCGCATCCTGTGGCGCGACATCCTGCCCAACGTCACCACGACGCTGATCGTCTTCGTGCCGCTGATGATGGCGCTGAACATGCTTACGGAATCAGCCCTTTCCTTCCTTTCGATCGGCGTGCAGCCGCCGGCCGCGAGCTGGGGCACCATCATCCAGGACGGACAGGCGCTGCTCTACACCAGGCCACTGGTGGCGCTGGTGCCGGGCCTGGCGATCGCGGTTTCCGTCATGGCGCTCAATGTCTTCGGCGACGGTCTGCGCGACGCGCTCGACCCGCGCTCCAAGGTTCGGCTGGGGCGCGACTGATGATCTACGCAATCCTGCGCCGGTTCGGCCAGATGCTGTTCGTGATGTTCGGCATCTCGGTCATCGTCTTCCTGATTTTCTTCGCAACGCCGGGCTCCGATCCGGCGGCGCGCATCGCCGGCCGCAATGCATCGCCCGAAGTGCTGGAGGCGGTACGCCACAGCTTCGGCTTCGACCGGCCGCTCTACGTGCAATATGTGACGATGATGGAGAAGATCTTCGTCACCGGCGATCTGACCTCCTTCGTCAATCGTGGCTGGAAGGTGGTGCCGGCGGTCATGGATTCGATCCCGGTCACGCTCTCGCTGGTGTTCGGAGCGGCGATCCTGTGGGTGGTCGTCTCCATCATCATCGGCATCGCCGCCGCCGCCACGCGCGGCAGCTGGCTGGATAAGCTGCTGATGGCGCTAGGGCTGCTCGGTATTTCGATGCCGGTGTACTGGCTGGGCGAGGTGATGAACCTGATCACCCAGAGCCGCTACCACGACAGCTGGGCGTTCTCCTGGGTGCCGCCGCTCGGCTACAAGAACTTCTCCGACGATCCAAAGGGCTGGTTCCTGACCCTGGTCATTCCGTGGATCACGCTGTCCATTCTCTACATCGGCATTTATGGGCGCGTGCTGCGCGCGGCGATCATCGAATCCCTGCAGGAGGACTATATCCGTACGGCCCGGGCCAAGGGCCTGTCGGAGACCCGCATCCTGCTGCGCCATGCCTTGCGCACGTCGCTCATCGCCTTCGTCACCTTGTTCGGCCTGGATTTCGGTGCGCTGGTCGGAGGCTCGGCCCTGCTGACGGAGGTGGTGTTCGGGCTGCACGGCATCGGCAAGCTCACTTATGACGCGCTGCAGAATCTCGATCTGCCGATGATCATGGCAACGGTGATGTACGCTTCGATGTTCGTGGTTGTTGCCAATGCGGTCGTCGATTTCGTCTACATCCTTCTCGATCCGCGCCTGAGGACGTCATGATACTGTCGGTGCGCGACCTCAAAGTATCCTTCCGCACAAATGATGGCCTGGTGCGGGCCATCGATGGCGTTTCCTTCGACCTCGAGGAGAGCGAGATCCTCGGCGTCGTCGGTGAGTCCGGTTCCGGCAAGACCGTGTCGCTGCTGGCCGTCATGGGTCTGATCACCGATCCCAACGCCACCATCGAAGGCTCGATCCGTTACAAGGGCCGCGAACTGGTGGGACTGCCCGCGCGCGAACTGAGGCGGCTGCGCGGCAACGAGATCGCGATGATCTTCCAGGATCCGATGACCGCGTTGACACCTGTCTACACGATCGGCTGGCAGATCGCCGAACAGATCCGCGCGCATCGCAACATCAGCAAGTCCAAGGCGATGGAGCGCGTGGAGGAATTGCTGGCCGAGGTGAATTTTCCGAACCCGCACGAGGCGATGTCGCGCTACCCGCACCAACTGTCCGGCGGCATGCGTCAACGGGCGGTGATCGCAATGGCTTTGTCCTGCAATCCGGCGTTGCTGGTGGCTGACGAACCGACCACGGCGCTCGACGTCACCGTACAGGCCGGCATTCTCGATCTGGTGCGCAAGCTGCGCGCGACGCACAAGTCGGCGGTGGTCTTCATCACGCATGACATGGGCGTGGTCTCCGAACTCGCCGACCGGGTCATGGTCATGTATGCCGGCCGCGTGGTGGAGCGCGGCAGTCGCGCGGAGCTGTTTTCCGATCCGCGACACCCCTATACGCGCGCGCTGCTCGGTTCGATCCCGCCGCTGACCGGCGAAAAACCACGCCGCCTGCCGGCCATTCCCGGTTCGCCGCCGTCATTGCTGCGATTGCCGCAGGGCTGTGCGTTCGGTCCGCGGTGCCCAGTTCACTATGAGCCCTGCGAGGCCGGCAAACCCGACCTCGGGAGCGGCACTCATGCCGCGGCGTGCTTCAGGGTGGCACAGGCATGAGCGGATCGATGACCGACAAGAACCGCCCCATTATCGAGACGCGTTCGCTGGGCAAGCGCTTTTCCATCGGCAGCCGTTTTTCCGCCGAAGGCAAGCGAACCGTTCATGCGGTCGACAATGTTTCCCTGACCGTGTGGCGCGGCGAGACGGTCGGCCTGGTCGGCGAATCCGGATGCGGCAAGTCCACGCTGGCGCGCTGCCTGGTGAGGCTCTACGACATATCGGACGGCGAGCTTCTGTTCGAAGGCAACGATATCACCTCGAAGTCGCTGTCCGAACTCAGGCCGCTCCGGCGCCGCCTGCAAATGGTTTTCCAGGATCCGTCGGCATCGCTCAATCCGCGCCGGCGCGTCGGCGACCTGGTGGCCGAGCCGCTGCGCATCCATGGCAGGCTCTCGTCGAGCGAGATCACCAGACGCGTGGCGGAACTGTTCGACCTTGTCGGCCTGCTGCCGGATCACGTCATGCGGTTTCCGCACGAATTTTCCGGCGGGCAACGCCAGCGCGTCGGCATCGCGCGGGCTATTGCATTGAACCCGGACCTCGTGGTCCTCGACGAACCCGTCTCCGCGCTCGACGTGTCGGTGCAGGCGCAAATCGTCAACCTGCTTGCCGATCTGCAGGAGAAGCTCAATCTCACTTACATCTTCATCGCCCACGACCTGTCGGTGGTACGTCAGGTTTCAACCCGCATAGCGGTCATGTATCTCGGCTCGATCGTCGAAGAAGGGCCGGCGGAAGAGGTGTTTGCAGCACCGGCCCATCCCTATAGCCAGGCGCTGATCTCGGCGGTTCCTATCGTGGAGACGACGCCCAGCGGGACGCGCAAGCGCATCATCCTCACCGGCGACGTACCGAGCCCTCTGAACCCTCCAACCGGCTGCCGTTTCCATCCCCGATGCCCGATCGCGGCGGAGCGCTGCCGATCGGAGCGGCCGCAGTTGCGGGAATACCGCCCCGGTCGCAAAGTCGCCTGCCACTTTCCGACGATGTAGGCGACACTCACCACCGCACAGGTGATCGCCTTCGCCTGACAGATTTCTAAAAAATTCCATTTTTGGCTGGAACCAACCGGCTGTTGGTGCGTTTGGTGGGGTTCGATCGAGCGCATTGCGGTCGACCGGGAGGAAACGATGGATCAATTGCATTTCTTTTCGCCCGTGCGGATTTCGCGCGGGCAAGGACACCCTGCGGAAGAAATCGATAGTGTTGCCGAAGCCATGATGTTCTTGCGGAAATGGCCAACGGGACGGCGCGGTCCGGTTTATCAGTGCGCGCTGAACTGTTGCTCGGCCGCTTTGTCGGGCCAGATGTCGGCCGAGGAAGCAAGGAAAGCGTTCACCGGCTTTGCCCGCATCACGCGCCTTCTCGACGATGACATGGCTTTGCCGGTAGGCGGCGAAGGCAAGGCAAGCGTGCACGCATTGCGGCGATAGGCTGTTGTCCTGACGGTCCTACAAGGTCTCGCGCTGCAGGGCGCGGGTTCTCGTTGAGCAATGCGCTCCGGGATGGGGCCTCGAAAGTTCGTCCTACATGGCACACTTTCACAGCGGACGGTCGTCGTTCATGCTTACTTCAGTCACGAGCTTGCGGCGAAGCGCCATGGTGTAGTCGTCTGGCCCCTTCGGCGTCATGACGAAGGCCTGGGAACCGCCAATGACCGATTTGGCAAAATAGGATGCCAGAGGTTGGTCGGGATTCTCATCCTCCGCCGGGATGGCGATGGCATTGATCGTATATCCCTTGGCTATGGCGTTCGACCTGCTCGGCTGGACGGGAAGCCCGTCGTTGTTCTCGCCATTGGAGGAGATATCGATGACTTTCTTTGCGGCCTTTCCCGGGAACTGGTCGAGCAGGAGACTGCCGATGTCGATAGCCGAGGAGACGGATGTTCCGCCACGCCCTCTGCGGATGAAGCCGGTATCGCCTTTCCTGCTGATCACCGCAGCCGCCGCTTCGGCATCTTCCAGTCCGCAGATGCTTGTCCACGGCAGCACGACGCGCGCGTGTCCGGGGCTCGACCACTCAAAATAGGCAACGCCGATGCAACCAACATAATTCCGGCTGATGGCGGCGATGATCTCTGGCGAGGTGAGTGCCGCGGCATGTCCCTCGCGTTGCATATCGGCGATCTTCGGATCGATGGATGACGAAAAGTCGACCGCGAACACGATGGCGACGTCAACGTTCGCGGCATGGGCAGAGACCCCCCAAAACAGCGAAGCTGCAAGTATTCCTGTCATTCTCGAGATTGAACCGGCCGGCGTCAGGAGACTGCCCCAGCCTGTCATCCGCACCCGTTCGCGAAAGGGTGGGGGGCCGGCGTCCTGATGATACACACTGCCAAACATGTCATTCCCCATCTCGACATCCGGTCGTTTCAAAAAGCGGGTTCAACTAGTGGAAATCTGGCGGGTGGCCTTGGTGCCCACGCCGAAGAGCAGCAGATCGGCCTTGGTCCACAAGAGATAACAGCCGAGCAAGGTCAGTGGCATGGCGAGGGCCGCGAAGGAGCCGCTCCACCAGACCTCAGGCAAACCGCGGGCGAGGGCCACTGTCGTCGCCAGCATTGCCGGCAACCGGCTGGCGAGCACCGCACTGCGGAACGGATCGGGCCAAGCGGCCGGCCAGATCGAAATTGGCGTGCCGGGCCTGTGAAAGGTGCTGCCGAATTTGCCCAGCGCATGCAGCAGGCCGGAGGTCGCCGCAAGCAATGGATCGCCGAGCAGCAACAGGGCAATGCCGAGCCCGATCGCACCCAGGCCCGACAGGAAGTCGCCCAGACGGTTGAGGGCGGGATCGGGAGCATCCGGCCTTGCCCAGGCCCGGTGATAGGCCTCGCCGCCCCAGAAGAAGACCAGGGTGGTCAAGGTCAGCGCAACAGTGCCATGGCTGCCAGCGAAATATTCGATCACCGCCATGGTGACGCTGCTTCCTTCATGCAGGCCGACCGGCGCGGTGGCAATCTGGATCGCCAGACCGACAATGAGGCCGAGCGCATTGCCGCTGTTGTAGTAGCCACCCGGTCCTTTCATGCGGGCGCGAAGCGCCGATACCAAATGTGCGACCGGAAGAAGGATTGTCCGCGCATCCATCACTGCGCCCCCGCGACAAGTCCGGCCGGGTCTGGAATACGTTTCGCATCACCGGCAAGGGCCATCACATTCCTCCACTGGACCTGAATTGTTGGGATGACGATCGCCCGCCCGATTTGCGGACGCAGTTGCAAAGGCAGGGGCCGCGTCGAAGGGTTGAACCGAAGCGGTTCGCAAGGACGTGCGTGCCTGCAGCGCTCGGTTCGACATTGCAACGGACAGGATCGCACCCAGGATGATGCCGGCACCCAAGACGCTCGCGGACGAGCTCCGCTCGCCGAGAAAGATTGCCGCGCCCAGCGCCCCGAAAACGCTTTCTGCGCTGACGATCACGGCGGCGTGGCTGGCCGGCGTAAAGCGGAGGGCAACCGTCTGTATGCCGAAGGCAATCGCAGTGGAGAACACGCCGAGGATGACCAGTTCCGGGCCGGCTGCGGATGCGGCGGCCAGCGACAGATTGCCTTGCATTGCACCGAGCGGCAGGGCGAAGGCTGCGGCGCCGAAGAACTGTGTCGCGGCAGCGGTGAACGGCCGCGCATGCACCTGCATGTGCCGGCCCAGCTCGACTGCCCAGAGCGCATAGCAGGCAGCCGAGAGCACAGCGGTAAGATCGCCACTGCTGAACCCGGCTATCCCATCCGACAACAGCAGGGCTCCAACAAGGGTCAATCCGGCGGCGATTGTAAGACTCGCTGTCGGACGTTCGCCTACGAGAAACCAGGCGGCCAGCGGTGTCATTACCGTTGCCGTGCTTACCAGGAAGCTCGCATTGGTGACGGAGGCCCCGAGATAGCAAAGCTGCTGGAGCGTGATGGAGATGGCAAACAGCGCGCCCACCTTGGCCAAGCTGGAAAAATAGTCCGGCCCGAGCGGAAGCCGCTTCTCCATGAAGACAAAGGGCAGCACAAGCAGCCCGCCGATCAGGCATCGCAGACCCACAGCACTCAGCGCGTCGAGATGCACAAGCACCATCTTTTGCGAGACATTGCCGAAGCCCCACAAAGCGGCTGCAAACAGCAGCAGCAAATTGGCTCTTGTCCTGGACACGCGCCCCCCTCGAACCAAGCCTTTCGTTGACTTGGTCGCCTTAATTTAGCAAAGCCTAAACAGCCTGCCGTTACGGCAGCGCTTGAGCGCGAAGGCCGACTGTTGCGAAGCGTTAGTTTTGAGTTAGGATTTCGTCAGGCTGGGATAGCAAATGCAAAGTGAGGACAGCGGCGCTGCAAATAGAATCTCACTCTTCGGCGGTTTCCGGATTGAAAATGAAACGGCCGGCCCGCTTCGGCTGACCGGGAAACGAGGGCCGGCAATCATCGCCTATCTGGCCCGGTGTCCGGGCATGGCGGCGACGCGGGAGAGGCTGGCTGACCTCCTATGGGGCGACAGCGACGCTGAACATTCGCGCAACAGCCTTCGGCAGGCCCTCAGTGTCCTGCGCCAGGATCTGGCGCGAGAGGGGGTGGATCTCATCCATTCCAGCGGTGAGTTGATCGCCCTGAGGCCAGAGCTGGTTCAAGTCGACGCGGAGAAGTTCGAAACGGGTCTCTCGGCCCGTTCCGCCCAGGAGCTGGCGAAGGCCTTGGCGAACTACACCGGGCCCTTCCTCGACGGGCTTTATTTGGGAAGCAATGCGTTCGATGACTGGATCACATCGGAACGCGACAGGCTGCTCGGCCGCGCGCTTGAGTCCTTCGAAAAACTGGCCCGTCTCGTCGACCCCGATGCCGGGCTGATCCTGGCCGATCGTATTCTGACCATGGAACCGACACGGGAAGAATCCTATCGGCTCAAGATGGAATTGCTGCTCGCATGTGGCCAACGCGACAGGGCAATCAGGACATACGAAGCCTGCAGAAGCATGCTGAAGAAGGAGTTCGGCGTCGAAGCCGGCCCTGAAACGCGGGCGCTTTGGCAATCTCTGTTGCTTGCCGCCGACGACGCTTCAAATGTGCAGTCGACAAATGGTGTTCCGTCCAGCCAGCGCCTTGGGCGTCCGTCCATCAGCGTTGCCGACTTCGTTAATCTGACCGGAAAGCAAGGCGACGACTTTTTCGCCAAGGGCCTTGTCCAGGACATCACGACAGCCCTCTCCGGAGTGGCCGACTATGTCGTGCTCGCCGCGCTTCCGTCCGAGAAGAGCGGCCCAGGCGAAGAAGCCAAGACACCAGGGATACTCCGGGCGCGATATATGCTCAGCGGCAGCGTCCAGAGATCCGGCAATGGGTTGAGGGTGAATGTCCAGCTCGTCGATGCCGCCGGCGGCCACCATGTCTGGGCCCAGAAGTTCGACGGCCACTCCGAGAACGCGCTCGAATTCCAGGACAGGATCGCACAGTCTGTTGTTCTTGCCGTGATCCTCGAACTTCAACTGACCAACTGGAAGGTTCGAGACAAAAGCCCGCCAGGGATCCCTGAAGTGCGCAGGCTGGTGAACGAAGCCCTCATGAAATATTTTGAGATGACTCGGGACTCACTTTTGGTCGGGATAGAGCTCGCCGAGAAGGCCTTTTCGATAGGTCCCGACAACGCCCGTGCAAAGCGGACGCTCTCAATCGTAATATCCATGGGCGTGGCGTTTGGTGCGCTGCCTCGGGAGCGTGGGGTGATCGAGCGTGCGGTCGAGCTTGCGGAAGCCGCAGTGCGGGCGGTACCGGACGATGAAATTGCCCGATGTATTCTGTCGTTCGCTCTCGAAAGTTGCGGTCGCATCGACGAGGCGATCGCCGAATGCCGCCACGCGATCAGCCTCAACCCAAGCTACCCGACTGGCCACGGCGATATTTCGATGCTCTTTGCGTTGCGCGGACAGGTCGACGAAGCGGTGCGTGAGGCCAACGAAGCAATCCGGCTCGGAACGCACGATGTCATTGACTTCTGGCGCCACCACGGCCTGGTTGTGGCGCTCTTCGCTGGCGGAGACAACCAGCGGGCGCTCGAAGCCGCCCGCAAAGTGGTCAGGACAAAGCCTGGCTTCGTTCGCGGCGCCCTTTATTGGGCCGCGACCGCGTCGGCCACCGGAAACAACGAAGAAGCGTCCCGGGCCATCCACCATTGCCTGTCACAACTTCCGCATCTCAATCTGAGCAACGTCTGCCCTGGCTTTGTGCCGCGCTATGTAAAGGATCATCATCATTCCCGGTTCCTTGAGATGCTGTCGAGGGCTGGCCTTCCCAGTTCCTAGCCACATCGTTGGCGCAGACACCGTCATACGAAGCTGGAGGGTTCCGTCCTCCGCCCAGGCATCGAAAGCAGACGACGCGTTGGCAATTCCGGCCAGGTCGACCTATACGCTACCCTGCGATTGAGGTATTCGACGCCCCACGCCGTGGCGCCGGCCAGTCATCCGCCGATTTGCGGCTTGGGCCTATCATGGCGCGTGATAGAGCCCGTACGACGCGATCCAACCTGTCGAAGTTATGAAGCATGAAAGATTATCAAAGGTTTAGGATAGCCATAGCGCCCATGATGGACTGGCCGGATACCTGAACATAATCAACTGGTTACGGAACATTGTGTGCAAAAAACGCACAAGAAAGTTCTGCTTCTCTTCTTTTTTCGTTCCTAAGAGGGAGCCGCCGATAGCCCTTTCGGACGCTCTTCTGCCGACGATATTGACCGCCCCAATGCGAATGTTCGCCGGTGTATTCGTAAACCTCATTGTCCGCAGCGCCGTTCAGTCTGCTTGGGTTTCCTAGAAGCTTTTCGAA
>NZ_RZRO01000067.1:0-37481 GCF_003997975.1 Mesorhizobium sp. M7A.F.Ca.US.005.03.1.1 | reverse complement strand
AGATCATGGACGATGGCCGAAAAACCGTTCCAGAAGGCGTCCGCTTCGATCCCCGTGCCCGGCAGCGCTTCCCTGGCCACGAACTCATGCAGCTCGCGGGCAATCCGCAATCCGGCGATCTCGATGCGGTCGGTCATCAGGCTACTCCAGATGAAAGGCTTTGCGGGCCTTTGGCATGTCAGGTTTGCCGGGTCAATTCAGCTTAGGGTGAAGGTGGCGTATTTCGCCGCGTCGCTCAAACCGCAATGCGCGGCCTTCCCGAGGCCACGGCCACGACATGCGCCTCGATGAACATGCGCTGGGCCTCGACGGTCGAGACCCGGAATTCGGTGGCGACGTCGATCTCGGCGCTGTCGGTGCCGGCATCCCTGGCGCGCTCCGCGACGATGGCGCGGACATCGGCCTCGGCCGCCGCGATCGCCGCTGCCTCGTCGAGGAAATCGCGTACGGTCTCGCCCGAGGCGAGACGAAACAGCCCTTCTATGGGCTGGCTGACCCGCGCCTCGGCCGAAACCCTGACCTGGCCGACGACGGCGCCAAGCGCGTTGGCGACATCGGTATCCCTGGGCACCACGCAGTCATTGCCGATCAGCTCGGCCAAGCCGGCATAGTGCAGCGGCGCCGAGGCGCCGAGGCCGATGACCGGGCGGTCGAGCGCAACGCTCAGGCGGGCGATGCCGGGATGCGCGTCGACTGCGCGCTGCACCAGGGCGTGCGCCACTGTCGCGGCGCCATCGAGCCCATCCTCGGCAAAGGCGGTCTCGAGGATATATTCGGCCGACCAGCGCGTCAGCGTCACCAGCACCCGTTCCGAGATCGCTTCCGGCGAAGCGGCAATGTTCTGGCCACGGCCGTCACGCTTGCGGGCGAACAGTTCGGCGCCGAGGCGCGCCGCGATAGGATCCCAGTTCGCCTGCTTGCCCAGCACGTGGGCGGCGTCCGACGGGGTGAAGCCGGCGACATGCACCAGCCCGCGCGACACCAGCCGGTTCAGCGTCGCGTTCTGCGCGTTCGAGGTCAAAAGCCTGTCGACGGCGAGCGGCACGGCACCGATGGCCTCGTAGAGCCTGGCTTCGGCGCCGGTCAGGCCGGCGGCGAGCCGGTCGGGCACGCCGGTGCGCACCGCGAAACGGCCGTCCATGCGGCCGGGATTGGGTGCCCGCGACTGGCGCTCCAGCTCTGAGATCACCGCTACGCCATGCGCCATGCCGGCCAGCGCCAGCGGCACCAGGCGGCGCGGCCCGAGCAGGATCTTCGGGTTGAGCGCGCCATCCTCCAGCGCCACTTCGGAATCGCCGCCGAGGCCGAAGGTGCGCATGGCGACGGCCTCGACCATGGTGCGGAAGCCGCCGACGGTGGCGCCTTCCGGATCGAGCCTGGGACGGCCGCCGTCGAGCACGGCGACGTCGGTGGTGGTGCCGCCGATGTCGGACACCACAGCATTGTCGAGCCCGGTCATGTGGCGGGCGCCGACCAGGCTGGCGGCCGGGCCGGACAGGATGGTCTCGATCGGTCGCTGGCGGGCAAAAGCGGCTGAAACCAGCGCGCCATCGCCGCGCACCACCATCAGCGGTGCTGCGATGTTGCGCGCCTCGAGAAAGCCTTCGGTCGCTGCCACCAGCCGGTCGATCATCGAGATCAGCCTGGCGTTGAGCAAAGTGGTCAGCGCCCGGCGCGGGCCGCCGAGCTTGGCCGACAGCTCGTGGCTCGATGTGACCGGCAGGCCGGACTTGTCGCGGATCAACTCGCGGGCGGCGATCTCATGCGCCGGATTGCGGGTGGCGAAGTAGGCGCAGACGGCAAAGCCGGACACCGAGGCGCCGAGTTCCGGCAGCGCCGCTTCCAGTCCGGACAGATCGAGCTTGGCGGCATTGCCATGCACGTCGTGGCCGCCCGGACAAAAAACCACCGGATCGGTGCCGAGCGCGGCCTTCAGCCCGTCGCGGGCGAGGTCGCCCTCGGAAAAGCCGATCATCACCAGCGCGACGCGGCCGCCCTGGCCCTCGACGAGCGCGTTGGTGGCAAGCGTCGTCGACATCGACACCAGCTTGATATCAGCCGGATCGGTTCCGGCTTTCTGCAGCACCGCGTCGACGGCGCCGGAAATGCCGACGGCAAGATCATGCCTGGTGGTCAGCGCCTTGGCCTTGGCCAGCACCTTGCCCTTGTTCGGCCCTTCTTGCGGGCCTTCCGTTTCAGACCACAACACGGCATCGGTATAGGTGCCGCCGGTGTCGATCCCGAGGAACAACGGTTTTGGCTTGGTCTTGGCTGTCATTTTTGGCGGCGGTCCGGCTGGGAAGTCTGTCTGCCCCTGCCTTTAGCCGATGCGGGCGGGTCGATAAAGCTGCGAGCGCTGGGCCAAGGCGGAGATTGGCAGCGTTGGCCGAAGCGCCAACCTACCCGACAAACCCCACTTTCTTGTGCGTGCCATCGCAGAACGGCTTGTTGGCGGAATGGCCGCAGCGGCAGAGGAAGGCGCGTTGTGTACGGTCGACCGTATGGCCGGTTCCGGTGACGATCTCGAGATTGCCCTCAAGCTTGAGCGGGCCATTGGTGGTCGGCGTCACTTTCAGCGGACCATTTCTCGCTTCGAGCGCCGGCGTGTCCTTCAGCTGCGGCTCGCCGGTGGCGGCAAAACCGGATTTGTTGTGGCTGCCGTCGCAGAACGGCTTGTTTTCCGAAGCGCCGCAGCGGCAGAGCGTGGCACGATAAGAAGTCTCGCCGTCGAGAACGATCTCGGCGTGTACCGCCAGCGGGCCGTTTTCCCGCAGCCGCACCGTGTTGACCACCGGTGCTTGCTCCTGCGGCCCGCCATCCTTCCTGACATAGGTGATGGCGCCCGACGGGCAGCTTTCGGCGATGGCGACGATCTTCTCGACGCTGGCCGCCTCGGGATGGATCCATTGACCCGGCGCGTTGGGCACGAAGACGTGCGGATCGCCGAGCACGCAGTTGCGCGAATGGATGCAGCGCTTGCCGGAAAACCCGACGTCGATCTTGTCGCTTTCGACCATGCCGGCCATAGCTGAGCTCCTTTTGCCTGAAGCACGTCGCGTCTGAACAGTTCGAGGCGGCGCGCGCTGGGTATTTGCACAGGCTATGGCTCCAGCCCGAAGACCGTCAAGCTGGCAAACCGGTCAGGGGACCAGTTCGATCTCCTCGGTCTCGCCGCCGCTGCAGGTATAGCAGCAATCCTCGCATTTTTCCTTGTTGCCGGGGCCGACGCCCCAATAGGTGCCCTCGTCACCATCGACCCAGGCGCCGTAACAGATCGATTCCCCGGCGTTGCAGGATATCGGCAGCTGCTTGGTCTCGCCGTCGTCGAGGTAGAAGTCCTTGTCATCGCCCGGCCAGACATAGTCGCGATCCTGGCTGTAGAGTTCGACGCGCATGGCGTTGGGGTGGCCGTTCTTGATGGCAAAGGTGACATCGTCGGCACGCGCCGCCGGCACGAGCAGCATGAGGAGAGACAGCGCGGCCAGCACGCGGCGCGCATAGATATGAAACATGAGTGACCCCCTGAATAAGCGGCCCACCCGGCCGCGTGGCGACCATCGCACGCAGCGCTGAATCGCGGAAGTGGACCGGACGAGCCGATCCCTGACTTAATTTGGGTCCAACGAAAACTTCCGCGCTCTACGGCACCAGATCGATCGTCTCTGTCGAGTGTTCGACGCAGATGAAGCAGCAGGTGTCGCAAGGCTGGTCATTGTCCGGCCCGACGCCGGCCGAGAGGCTGTCATTGCCGTCGGCCCAGGCGCCATAGCAGATATGTTCGCCCTGATTGCAGGAGAACGGCACAGATTTCTGCGACCCTGGGGCGATCAGGAACACCTTGTCGTTGCCCGGCCAGACCGTCTCGCGGTCGCGGCTGAACAGCTCGACCGCGACTGCTTCCTTGCGCAGGTTCTTGACGAAGAAGGCCATGTCGGCGGCCTGCGCCGAGGCGGTGAAGACCAGCGCCGCCAGTGCAACCATACGAAACAGCGTCACGGCCTGGATCTCCCGAATCACCGCGGCAGAATCGCATGCCTGCCCGCTACTAGGAAGGTGCGGAACCCTGCGTCGCGATCTCATGCCCCAGCCGCACCGTTTCACGCACCAGCAGGTCGAGATCCTCGCGCCGTGTGCGATGATTGGTGATCGCCACGCGCAACCAGTGCTCGCCATGCACCGTGGTGTCCGAAAGGGCCGCAATGCCCTGTTCCTGCAGCCGCAGCATGATCTCCGTGTTGAGCACCTTCAGAGCCTCGCCTGTCAGACCGGGCTGATAGCGGAAGCAGACGATGTTGACGGTCGGCGATGCCGCCAGCTGCAGCCGCGGCGCGGCCTCGATCAAGCCGGCAAGATAGACGGCCTGGGCAATGTTCTGGTCGATCAGGCGGCCGAATTTCTCGACACCGTGCTCCTTCAGCGCCATCCACACCTTCAGCGCGCGAAAACCGCGCGACGTCTGCAGGCCGTAGTCGTGCAGCCATTCGCCGGAAGCGAGGCCGCGCGGCGTCGATTCCAGATATTCCGGCGTCACCGCGAAGGTCCCGCGATGCGCGGCGGCATCCCTGACCAGGGCGCAGCCGACTTCGAACGGCGCGTGCAGCCATTTGTGGGGATCGAGCGCGACCGAATCCGCCCGTTCGATGCCGGCGACGCGATGGGCATTCTCAGGCGCAATGGCGATCAGCGCGCCGATGCAGCCGTCGACATGGAACCAGAGGCCTTCCTCATGTGACAGCTTCGCAAGCGCCTGCAAATCGTCGATCGCCCCGGTGTTGACGGTGCCCGCCGTACCGATGACGCAGGCCGGCTTGAACCCTGCCGCGCGGTCGTCTGTGATCGCTGCCCGCAAGGCGGCGATATCGATGCGCAGCCCGGCATCGGTCGGGATGCGGCGCAGTGCCCGGTTGCCGAGGCCAAGTGCCTCCATCGCCTTGCGGTGGCACGAGTGGATCTGCTCCGAGCCGTAGAAGCGCAGCGGCTCTTCGATGGCGGCGACACCATGCTCGCGCACGTCGATGCCGGCCTTGACGTTGCGCGCCACGGTCAGCCCGATGATGTTGGCCATCGAGCCGCCGCTGACCAGCGTGCCGCCGGCAGAAGCGGGAAAGCCCAGCATCTCCTTGCACCAGTTCACCACCTGGCTGTCCATCAGCCCGGCGGCGTGGTTGCCGCCGCCGAGGTTCGAGCCCTGGATTGCCGCAAGGAAATCGCCGAGCGCACCGGTGAAATTGCTCGACCCCATATACCAGGACCAGAAGCGCGGATGGATGTTGCCCATTGGATAGGACATCACCGTGCGGGACACCTCAGAATAGACCGCATCCAGCGGCGCCGGCGAGCGCGGCAGCGGCGCCGAGAAGGCCCCTCTCACATCGGCCGGCATCTCCCGCCAGACCGGGCGGTCGCGCACATCGCGGAGGTAATCGACCGCATCGTCGATGACCCGGTGCGACAGGGCCTGCACATCGGCCCAGTCCAGGGGATCGAGCGTTTCCTCGGCCAAAAGGCCGAGGTTTTCTTGCACGGCGTCCATACCAGATCTCCCGTCAAGCCGCCGGGAACTGGCAGCCGGGCGTCGAGCGCGACAGGGCGGTCTCGTCGGCATCCATCTCGGCCTCGATGCCGTCGAACAGCGGTGTCGACATGTAGCGTTCGCCGGTGTCGGGCAGCATGCACAGGATCACCGCACCGGCCGGCGCCTCCTCCGCGACCTGCCGTGCCACGGCGAAGGTCGCGCCGCCGGAAATGCCGGTGAAGATGCCCTCTTTGCGCGCCAATTCCCTCGCCCATTTGATGCCCTCGGGCCCGGCGATCGGCATCACCTCGTCATAGAGGCTGGTGTCGATCGCCTCCTGCAGCACGTTGGGGATGAAATCCGGCGTCCAGCCCTGGATCGGGTGCGGCTCGAAGGCTGGATGGCTGGCGGCGGGAGCACCATCGACGCCGCGCTGCTGGACCTTGCCGCTGCCGATGAGCTGCGCGTTGGCCGGCTCGGAGAGCACGATGCGGGTTTCCGGCCGCTCGCGGCGCAGCACGCGCGCCACGCCCACCACCGTGCCGCCGGTGCCATAGCCGGTGACGAAGCAATCAAGCCGCGAGCCGGCGAAATCATTGACGATCTCGCGCGCCGTCGTTGCCTCGTGGATGGCGGCGTTGGCGGCCGTCTCGAATTGGCGGGCAAGGAACCAGCCATTGGCCTCGGCCAGTTCCACCGCCTTCTTGTACATGCCGAAACCTTTTTCGGCGCGCGGCGTCAGCACCACCTTGGCGCCCAGCATGCGCATCAGCTTGCGGCGCTCGACCGAAAAACTGTCGGCCATCGTGACGACCAGCGGATAGCCCTTTTGCGCGCAGACCATGGCGAGGCCAATGCCGGTGTTGCCGCTGGTCGCCTCGACCACCGTCTGGCCCGGCTTCAGCGCCCCGCTGCGCTCGCCCTCCTCGATGATGTTGAGCGCCAGCCGGTCCTTCACCGAGGCGCCGGGATTGAAATACTCGGCCTTGACGTAGATCGTCGCGTGGGACGGTCCGAGATTGTTGATGCGAACCACCGGCGTGTCGCCGACGGTGTCGAGAATGCTGTCGAACAGGCGGCCGCGCCCGGCCGTGGTTCTGATCTTCTGCTGCTGCAACATCTTGGTCTCCTTGATTGTCATCGCGTTTTGTCTTCACGGGCCGGTTACAAACCGGCGGGTTGGGCGGCGAGGTTTGGTGACCTTGCCGCGCTAGGACTGACATGCCGCACAGCGGCAATGGCCGTATCCGGCGCTGAGATCCGCTGCCGGATGCGCCGTGTCGTGTTTGGTGATACAGGAGAGGCCGACAGGCCAGCGTGGGAGCAGGCGTGGAAACGCACGTGGAATCCACTCGATCGAGGCCGGACGGCGACATGCCGGTCCTTTCCGTGCGCCTGCTCGGACCGCTGATGATCTCCCGCGACGGCGCTCCGGTTGCCCTGCCTGCGTCACGCAAGCTGCGCGCGCTGCTCGCCTATCTGGCGCTGGCGCCGCATCCGGTCAGCCGCAGTCGCCTGTGCGAGTTGTTGTGGGATGTGCCGAACGACCCAAGGGGCGAACTGCGCTGGTGCCTGAGCAAGCTGCGCGGCGCGCTTGACATGCCGGCCCGGCGCCGGGTCTCCACCCAAGGCGATACGGTCGCACTCGATCTCGACGATTGCCTGATCGATGTGCTGGAGGTCAGCCGCGCCGCCGCGCAAGGGATCGGCACGCTTGACGTCGAGCGCTTGCGCGTGCTGGCCGGACTGTTTGCCGGCGATTTCCTCGACGGGCTGGAGCTCGAGCGCAGCCCGCATTTCAACAGCTGGCTGATCGCGCAGCGCCGCCGCTTCAGCGCTTGCCATGCCGCCGTGCTGGAACGCCTTGTCGCGAGCCTGCCGGCTTATAGTGACGAGGCGATCGCCCATCTCGACACATGGGTGGAACTGGCGCCGTTCGACACGTGCGGACATCTGGCGTTGCTGTCCAATCTGGCCGGGCGCGGCGAGGTCGGCGCGGCCGAAGAGCATCTGGCCGCGGCGGAACGATTGTTTCGGTCGGAGGAGCTCGATTTCGCACCGCTTCGCGCGGCCTGGCGGGCGATCCGCGACCGACAGTCGGGCACCTCGCTTCGAACGGCCTGCCTGTCCACGCTATCGCCACTGGTGGCCACCATGCCCACCGCACCCGGCCCGGTCGAGCCCAGCCACGCTTCGCTGGCGGTGATGCCGTTTGTCGAGGAGAGCGGCGGCACGCGCGGCGGATTGGCCGACGGTTTCACCCACGACATCATCACCCGCCTGGCCAAGCTCAGGGATTTCTTCGTCATCGCGCGCGGATCGGTGTTTGCGCTGGCAGAGCAGAACATCGCGCCCGAGGATGCCGGCCGCCGGCTGAATGTCGACTATGTCGCCACCGGCACGGTGCGCAGCCCGTCCGGCCGCCTTATCGTCAGCGTCGAGCTGATCGAGGTGCGCAGCGCCAGGATCGTCTGGGCCGAGACCTTCGAGCGCAGGCCCGATGACATCTTTTCCGTGCTCGACGACATCGGCAACAGCATCGTCTCCTCGATCTCGGCCGAGATCGAAACGGTCGAGCGCAACCGCGCCATGCTGAAGGCGCCCAGCTCGCTCAACGCCTGGGAGGCCTACCATCGCGGCCTCTGGCACATGTACCGCTTCACCCAGGCCGAAAACGAGCAGGCGCGGCATTTCTTTGCCCAGGCCTTGCAGCTCGACCCGACCTTCGCCCGTGCCTATGCCGGCCTGTCCTTCACCCACTGGCAGAACGCCTTCCAGCGCTGGGGCGATCGCGACCGCGAAAGCGCGCTGGCCTTCGAGAGCGCCGGCCACAGCCTGCTGGTCGACGACCACAATCCGGCCGCCCATTGGGCGATGGGCCGGGCGCTGTGGCTGCGCGGCGAGCAGGACGGCTCGCTGCTCGAACTCGAGCGGGCGGTCGATCTCAGCCCCAACTTCGCGCTCGGCCACTACGCTTTGTCCTTCGTGCATTCGCAGTCGGGCGACCCGCGAGCGGCGATAGGCTCTTCCGATCATTCGCGCCATCTCAGCCCGTTCGACCCGCTGCTGTTCGGCATGCTGGGCGCACGCGCCATGGCGCATGTCCGGCTCGGCCAGTTCGAGGAGGCGGCCGAATGGGCGCTGAAGGCGGCGGCGCGGCCCAACGCCCACGCCATCATACTGGCGATCGCCGCGCACTGCCTGGCGCTGGCCGGACGGCTCGACGAGGCGCGCGGCTTCGCCGCCGCCATCCGCAAGACAAGGCCGGACTATTGCGCCGACGATTTCATCGGCACCTTCCGCTTCGAACCGGATGCCGTAGCGCTGTTCCGGCAGGGCGCCAGCCGCATCGGGCTCAACTGAAGCCTGGATCGCCATCTTGGGGATCGCGTGGGAATTTCGCCTCAAATCCGCCGGGTTAACGAAGTCGGAAGGAGTTGTTTAACCGTTAGCTTCTATGTCACGGCCCGGGGGGCCGACAAAGTGAGTATGATGAGCAACAGCCCCGACAAGCGCAATGAATGGCGCGCCATATTTTACGTGCAGGCTCGCGTTGCCATCCTGTTTGTCCCGGTGGTTGCCAGCCTGCTGATCATAGCGGCGCTTGCCGGAAACGAACGCAAGTCGGTTCCCAGCATGATCGACCCAACCGTCACCGGCTCCGTGCGGTAGGCGCTATCGGTCGGCGTTAGCCCTCTCGGGGAGAGCGCCTTCTGAAGAAAAAGAAGGTCGAAAGAAAGGCCCTCCCGATCAACGAGGGAAGGCGCCATGCGCTTTTCCTGGGAAACCACTTCACGCTTTCCCGGACTTGCTCCAGGAGAGCGTGCTTTCCGGCAGCATTCGCTTGAGCACGTCGTCCTTGCGGATGAAATGATGCCATAGCGCCGCGGCCGCGTGCACTCCGGCGAGGATGAGGATCGAATTGGCGCACAGGCTGTGCAGTTCCCTGATGAACCGGGCCGTGTCGCGGTCGGGCGATACCGGGGCCGGGATGGTGAAGAGGCCGAAGAAGCTCAAGGCGTCGCCCCTGTACCAAGTCAGCAGGATGCCGAGAGCCGGAATGGTCACCAGCAGCGCATAGAGCAGCAGATGCGCGATCTTGGCCGCCCATCGTTCAAGCTCCGACATTTCCGTCTGCAGCCCTGGCGTTCCCAGTATCAGGCGCAGGCCGACGCGGATGACGACCAGCGCAACCAACAGCAGCCCGAACGAAATATGGAACCACCAGACGAGCGCGCGGCCGGGATCGCCGCGCGGAAAAAGTTCTTCCACATAGGTCAAGCCATAAAGGCCGATGACCAGCAGAAACACCGCCCAGTGAATGGCTTTTTGTGCGCTTGTATAGGTGGGGTGCATGCGAGCCTTCCAGTTTTGAATATTTCTAAACTAGCCGCGATCATGTCAAAGCTTTGTCGGGCTCGGATGATCGTGAGCTGGCAGGACACTGGAACGGGTAAGCTGTCAGTTTGCGGACAGTCGGGCATCGAGCGCGTAATGCTGGACAAAGAAAAGCCCGGGCGAACCGGGCTCTTCTTCGGCGTCTCCAGGGCGCTCAAACAAAGCGCGGGATCGGACCGTTCTGCGGGGTCACATCGTCGCCGAGGTCGACAAACACCTCGTCGACATAGCACCATGCCCAGCCTTCGGGTGGATCGTAGCCCTCGATGATCGGATGCTTGGTGGCGTGGAAATGCTTGGTGGCGTGGCGGTTGGGCGAGTCGTCGCAGCAGCCGACATGGCCGCAGGTACGGCACAGCCGCAGATGCACCCATTGCGACCCGCTCTTCAGGCATTCCTCGCAGCCGAGCGCGCTCGGCGTGACCTTCCTGATGTCGCGCGTATGTCTGCATTCATCCATCATGGTCTCCCGGCCATTTGAAATGTGTCGGCGTTGCCGCGCGCGAGGTAGGCATGCAGAGCCGCGACCACCTGGGCGCCTTCGCCGACAGCCGCGGCGACCCGTTTGACCGAGCCCGCACGGACATCGCCGATGGCGAATACGCCGCTGCGGCTCGTCTCCATCTGCGCCGATCCTATGTCCGATCCGGTGCGCACGAAACCCCTGGCGTCCAGCGCGACATCGCAGTTGGCCAGCCAATCGGTGTTCGGATCGGCGCCGATGAAGAGGAAGAGATGGCGGATCGGGCGCGTTGTTCCCGCGCCGCTGGCGCGGTTGCGCCAGCGCACCGTGGCAAGATTGCCGTCTTCGCCCTCCAGTGCCTCGATTTCGGTCCCGGTCAGCACCTCGATGTTCGGCTGCGCCCGGATGCGCTCTACCAGATAACGCGACATGCTGGCCTCGAGGCTGCCGCCGCGCGCCAGCAGCGCCACCTTCCGCGCATGACTGGCCAAGTAGACAGCCGCTTGCCCGGCCGAATTGCCGGCGCCGACCAGCGCCACTTCCTGGCCCGCGCAAAGCCGGCCTTCGATGGGCGACGCCCAATAGTGCACGGACGTCCCCTCGAACCGCGCAAGATCGGCGATGTCGAGGCGGCGATAGCGCGCGCCGCTGGCAATCACCACGCTGCGCGTGCGCACGGTCTCGCCGTCACCGACATCGAGCAGATAGCGGGCGCCTGACGTGTCGGTGGCCGCGCTCAAAAGCTTCGCCTCGTCCGGGATGACCATTTCAACGCCGAATTTCTGCGCCTGGTTGTAGGCGCGCGCCATCAGCGCCATGCCGGTGATGCCGGTCGGGAAACCGAGATAGTTCTCGATGCGCGAGGAGGCGCCGGCCTGTCCGCCGAAGGCACGGCAATCGAGCACGATCGTCGACAGCCCTTCGGATGCCGCATAGACCGCCGCCGCCAGCCCTGCCGGGCCGGCGCCGACGATGGCCACGTCATACACCGTATCGGCATCGATCGGGCGCAACAGGCCGACGCAGCGGGCGAGGTCCTTTTCGCCGGGGTTCATCAGCAGCCTGCCGTTTGGACAGAGCACGATCGGCAGGTGGTGCGGATCGACCTCAAAGCGTTCGACCAGCGTTTTGGCGCAGGGATCGCTGTCGGAATCGAGCACGCGGTGCGGCTGGCCGCTGCGCGCCAGAAAACCCTGCAGCCGCAACACGTCGGCATTGTCCTGGGGTCCGATGATGATCGGCCCGCTGGTGGCGCTCTCCAAAAGCCCGACGCGGCGCAGGATCAGCGCCCGCATGATGCGCTCGCCGAGATTGGCCTCCTGCACCATCAGGTCGCGCAGCCGCTGCGAGGCGATGACGAACGCCTCCACCGGCTCGGCGGCCTGCGCATTCACCAGCGAGGGACGGGCCGAAAGCTGCGCCAGCTCACCGACAAAGCTGCCCGGGCCGTGCGTGACGATCGTCTCGCGCCGGCCGAGCCCGCCGTCCTGGGTGATGTCCACGCTACCCGACAGCACGACGATCAGGCCGGGCGCCACATCGCCGGCTTCGATGATGTGCTCGCCGGCTGCATAGGCGCTGGCCTCGCCGAACCGGCGCATGCGGTCGATGTCCACCTCGGCCAGCGTGGGGAACGCCTGGTCGCGGCGGGCACCGAAGATCGGGTTGGTGGATTGAGCCATGGTTTTGAGCGTAGCGAAGCGGCCGCGGAGTTTGAAGCGGTTTGTGAGGGGACTGGCCGGAAGGGGAGGTTGGCTGAAAAGAAAAAGCCCGGGCGAACCGGGCTTTTTCTCTAAGTTTCTGAACCGTCGAGTGGTTCGAAACGGGAATTTGGTGCCCAGAAGAGGACTCGAACCTCCACTCCTTGCGGAACACGGACCTGAACCGTGCGCGTCTACCAATTCCGCCATCTGGGCTGGTGCGGGCTCATGTAAGCGGGCAAGCGATGTGTGTCAACGCGCTTTTTTCGCAGGTACTCCGTTCGCCGGTTCAGTCGTCCAGCACTTCCTTGGAAGCGACGGTGGAATCGGCGTTGAGCTGGTAGATGACCGGCACGCCGGTGCCGAGTTCCAGCTTGACGATCTCCTCACCCGACTTGCCGTCGAGCACCATGATCAGCGCGCGCAGGGAGTTGCCGTGCGCGGCGACCAGCACGGTGCCGCCGCGCAGCACATGCGGCTGCAAATCGTGCAGGTAATAGGGCCAGACGCGGGCGCCGGTGTCCTTCAGGCTTTCGCCGGCAGGCGGCGGCACGTCGTAGGAGCGGCGCCAGACATGCACCTGCTCCTCGCCCCATTTCTTGCGGGCGTCGTCCTTGTTGAGGCCGGAGAGGTCGCCATAGTCGCGCTCGTTGAGCGCCTGGTCGCGGATGGTCTTCAGGTCGCCCTGGCCGACCGCGTCGAGGATGTGCTGGCAGGTCTTTTGCGCCCGGATCAGCGCCGAGGTGAAGGCGATGTCGAATTTCAGGCCACGCGCCTTGAGCTTTTGCCCGGCGGCCTTGGCCTCGGCGTGGCCCTGTTCGGTCAGGTCGACGTCGCGCCAGCCGGTGAACAGGTTCTTCAAATTCCATTCGCTCTGGCCGTGGCGCACGAGCACGAGGGTTCGCGACATGTTTGCTCCTTCAGGTTTATGGATCAGGCCGGCTCAGCTGAGGCCGAGCACGTCCCGCATCGAATACAGTCCCGGCTTCTTGCCGCGCGCCCAAAGCGCCGCCTTGACGGCGCCGCGGGCGAAGATGGCGCGGTCCTCGGCGTGGTGCGACAGGGTGATGCGCTCGCCGGTTCCGGCCAGCATCACGCTGTGGTCGCCGACGACAGAGCCGCCGCGCAACGTGGCAAAGCCGATCGAGCCCGTCTTGCGCACCCCGGTGTGGCCGTCGCGGACGCGCACGTCGTTGCCTGAGAGATCGATACCACGCCCGGCGGCGGCGGCTTCACCCAGCAGCAGCGCCGTGCCCGAAGGCGCGTCGACCTTGTGCTTGTGGTGCATTTCGAGGATCTCGATGTCGAAATCGTCGGCATCGAGCGCGCGCGCCGCCTGCTCGACCAGCACCGCCAGCAGATTGACGCCGAGGCTCATATTGCCCGACTTGACGATCGTCGCATGGCGCGCCGCCGCAGCGATCCTGGCATTGTCATCGGCCGAACAGCCGGTAGTGCCGATGACATGGACGATGCGCGCCTGCGCCGCGTAGCCGGCGAATTCGACCGTCGAAGTAGGCGTGGTGAAATCGAGCACACCGTCGGCCTTGGCGAACACCGGCAGCGGATCGTCGCTGATCGGCACGTTGATGATGCCGATGCCGGCCAGCTCGCCGGCATCCTTGCCCAGATGCGGCGAATCCGTCCGCTCGACCGCGCCGATGACCCGCGCGCCTGATATAGAGTGGATGGCGCGGATCAGCGTCTGGCCCATGCGGCCGGCGGCGCCCACCACCACCAGGCCCATATCATTTGCCGGTCCGTCGGTTGCGGGCGTGGCGCTCATGTCGTGCTCCCGGCGATGCTCTGCGTGTCGATGCCTTGTGACAGGCGTTGCGCCGAAGTCCGGATCGGCGCGCTGTCGTCGACAAGCCCCAGACCCTTGACGCCCTGGATGCGGTGGAAGCGGGCATAGACGCTGTGCGGATCGGCCATCAGCGAGGCGTGCGTGCCTTCCTCGACCAGCCGGCCCTGTTCCATGACGATGATGTGGTCGGCATTGACCACCGTCGACAGCCGGTGCGCGATGACGATGGTGGTGCGGCCTTCCATGACCTTTGTCAGCGCCTGCTGGACGCGAGCCTCGGCCTCGTTGTCGAGCGCCGATGTCGCTTCGTCGAGCAAAAGGATCGGTGCCTGCCGCACGATGGCCCGCGCGATCGAGACGCGCTGGCGCTGGCCGCCGGACAGCGTCACGCCGTTCTCGCCGACTGGCGTGTCGTAGCCCTGCGGCTGCTGGCGGATGAAGTCGTCGGCCGCGGCTTGGCCCGCGGCCTGTTCGATCTCGGCATCGGTGGCGCTCAGCCGGCCGTAGCGGATGTTGTCGCGGATGGTGCCTTCGAACAGATAGGGCTGCTGCGAGACATAGGCGATGGAACCGCGCAGCGACTGTTTGGTGACCTTCGAGATGTCCTGGCCGTCGATCTCGATCGACCCCGCCTCGACATCGTAGAAGCGCTGCAGCAGCGCCACCAATGTCGTCTTGCCGGCGCCCGAAGCGCCGACGATTGCCGTCACCTTGCCGGCCGCGGCGACGAAACTCAGATCCTGCAGCACCGGAGCCTCCTCGACATAGCGGAAGGAGACGTTGTTGAAACGCACTTCGCCGGAGGTGAATTTCGCCTCGGCGGCGCCTTGGGCGTCGCTCTGCTGCGGCTCGATGTCGAGAAGCTCGTAGATCATGCGCGCATTCACCAGCGCGCGTTCCATGCCGACCTGCATGCGCGCCAGACGGCGGGCCGGATCATAGGCGAGCGTCAGCGCGGTGATGAAGGAAAACACCGCGCCCGGCGGCTGGCCGAGAACGGTGGCCCGGTAGCCGGAATAGGCGATGACGCTGGCGAAGGCGATGCCGGCCAGCAGTTCGGAAACCGGCGTCAGCCGCTCGGAGACGCGAGCGATCTTGTTCGACCGCTGCTCGGCATCCTCGGCGAGCTGGCTGATCCGGCGCGACAGCTCGTCCTCCATGGTGAAGGCCTTGACGATGGCGATGCCTTGCGTGGCTTCCTGCATGGCGCCGATCAGCCGAGAGTTGATCTGCACCGATTCGCGCGTGATGCGGCGCACCCGGCGCATCAGATAGGTGACGGTCCAGATCAGCGGCGGCCCGATCAGCAGCGAACTCAAGGAGAGTATCGGATCCTGGTAGATCATCACGCCGACCAGGCCGACCAGCGAGACGGCATCACGCGCGGTCGAGGTCACCGTCATCGACAACAGGTCGCGAATGCCGTTGACGTTCTCGTTGACCTGCGCGGCCAGCCGCCCGGACCTTGTGTCGTTGAAGAAGGAGACGCCAAGCTTCATCAGATGGTTGAAGATGCGCTGCTGATAGCGCGCCACCAGATTGTTGCCGATCCTGGCCATCGTCACCGCCTGGCCGTAGCCGGCAAGGCCGCGCAGGATGAAGGCACCGAGCAGTGCGGCGCAGATCCATGGGATCAGGTCGCCGCGTCGTTCGTAGAAGATCTGGTTGACGACCGGGCTCATGATCCAGGCGGCAAGCGCCGTCGTCGCCGACACGGTCAGCAGGCAGAGGATGGTGAAAACATACGCGCCCCGATAGTCGCGGCCATTTTCCTGGAGGATACGGCGGATGACCGCCACGATCTCTCCCGCACGGGGTTTCGACAAATTGGGGGGCTGAAATGTCAAATTGGAGCGCTTCGTAGATTTCCGCTTCCCGCGGCCGGGCAATTTGGCACCCCTCTTAACGCCAAGCAGCCAGCTTGCCTATGCCTCGGGGTGACTAACTTCGTCGCGCCAGCGCCGGCCCGAAGTCTGGACACCGAACAGCGAGGGGTTCCTGGCATAGGCGGCAAGGCCCAGAAGTGCGGCCAGCGGATGGGCAATGACATACACCGGCATGGTGCGCATCATCGCGCTGTGCGGCGCCTTGTCCTCGAAAGCGGCACGGAAATTGCCGGCTTTCAGCGCCGGCACGATCTTCTGCGCGATGCCACCGGTGAGAAACACGCCGCCGCGGCTCATGAACACCAGAGCAAGGTCGCCTGCCGTGCGCCCAAGGCAGGTGACGAAGGTCTCCAGCGCTTCCTCGGCAACCGGATCGGTTTTCGCAAGTGCCGCGGCAGTGATCTCGGCCGGCGTGGTGAAGGGCGACGGCTTGCCGTCCGCCTTGGCAACCGCCCGATAGACATTGACCAGACCGCGTCCGCACAGGATCTGCTCGCCCGAAATGCGGCCCTCCAGCTTCTCGATATGCGGAAAAACCTCGAAATCGCGGGCCGAGCGCGGACCGATATCCATATGACCGCCCTCGCCGGGCACCGGTATCCAGTGGTGCAGCGCATGGACCAGCCCGGCGACGCCGAGCCCGGTTCCGGGGCCGAGCACGACGCGGCCGGCATTGGGCTCCGGCGTGCCGCCGCCGATCTTTTCCATGTGCTCCTCGCCGAGCGCGACGACGGCCAGCGCCTGCGCCTCGAAATCGTTGAGCACGACGATGTCGCTCAGGCCGAGGCTGGCGAACATTTTTCTCGGCTTGACGATCCAGGGGCAGTTGGTCAGTTCGATCTCGTCGCCGTCGACCGGACCGGCCACCGCCAGCACCGCCGAATTGGGACGCACCGACGAGCGATCGAGCACGGCCGCCTGGATCGCCTCGTCGATGGTGTTGTAGTTCGCCGTCTGGACGATGGTCGGCTCGCCTGCCTCGGAATTGGCGTCGAGCACGATCGAAAAGCGCGCATTGGTGCCGCCGATGTCGCCGATAAGGATCGGAAACCGCAACAAAGTATCGTCGTCGCCTGTGCCTGGCATGCTCTCGTCCGTCTCCGGCGCCACCGACGGCATCTAGCCGTTCTTCCGTTGACTAGCGCATGGGTTTGAAAAGGGAAACGGTTTTCGAGCCCGGCGGCGCGCTGAGGCCGGCTGTGCGGCCAAACCGACACGGTTTCGCAAAAATAAGGTCCTGAACCGGTTGAGCCCGTCTATGAGCCGTGACCGTCAGTTTCCTGGCGGCCGCGGTCGCGGCAGCGGCACGCCGATCTCGGGCGTCGCCGTGAAGGCGTTCACCGTGCTTGGCAAGCCGGCGGCGGCCGGCGTGGCGGACAATGACGGCGCTTCGGGTTCGGGTGCGGCAGCCGCGACCGGCACGCCGCCGCCGTGATAGGTCGCCGCCTCGGCGGAAACCGGCCCCGGCGCGTCGAGCACGGCGCGGCATTCGCTCGGCAGGTTCGCCATCGTCATCAGGTCGCGTGCCTTGGGGGCATCCGGGTTCTTGTTGGGCCGCCACGGCTCCTGCGTGAACCACCAGGCCAATGGCTTGCCGCAACCGTCATCGTCCGGCGTCGCTTCCTGCGCCTTGCAGCCGGGGGATCCCGGCTGACAGCCGATGCGCATGTGAAAATGATAGTCGTGGCCCCAAAACGGCCGGATCTTGCGCAGCCAGCCGCGGTCGCCCCTGACGGTGTCGCAGAGTTTCTTCTTGATGCCCGGATTGACCAGGATGCGCTCGACCTGGCTGTAGCTCGCCGCCCGCTTCAGAAGCCTTGTGTGCGCCGGCGTCCACAGCGCGTCCTTCACCAGATGGGTCTTCTCATCGACCATCAAGGTGGCGCTCATCGATTCGCGCTGCGCCATCGACAGCGGGCGGCTGGGCATCGGCGTCAGCCAGATGTCGGCGTCGAGCCCGATCTGGTGCGAGGCATGCCCGGTCAGCATCGGGCCGCCGCGCGGCTGCGAAATGTCGCCGATCAGCAGGCCCGGCCAACCATCGGCTGCCGCGTCGCGCGACAATTTCTCGATCACCGCGATCATAGCCGGATGGCCCCAGCGACGGTTGCGGGACGGCCGCATCACCTCCCAGGTCGGACCGTCCATGGGAATGGCGACGCCGCCGGCAAAACAGCCCTTGGAATAGAAGCCGATCGATTGCGCCGCGCTCGCGGCTGGCAGTTTCTTGGCGCCGAACAGGTCTTTTGCCCGTTCCTCGGCCGCGGCCGGCCGTACGGCTAGACCGGCAAGGACGAACAGGCCGAGAGCGGCCGCCAGCCTGAATTTTTTGCCGAGAGATGGCTGTATCGGTGTTTTCATGAAACCGGATCCCCACCAGGCCGAATCATAGCATGCAACGCGGAACGCTTCGATCGACAGAGCGGTTCACCGAAACGGTGAACCGCTCTGTCTCTGTTTTGACGCAATCCCGGACGGAGAACCGTGTCACACTTTTCCTGGAATTGCTTTTAGCGCTTCATCGGGCTGCGCGCCTCGCCGTCGCGCCAGTCGTCGCTCGCCCACATATGGTCGAAGGCGGCGCGGTAGTCCGGAAAGCGCAGGGAATAGCCCGCCGCCTTGATCGCCGCGTTGCCGACGCGCTTGTTCTCGCCATAGAAGGACCGCGCCATGGGCGAAAGTTGGGCGGCGTCGAAAGGAATCTCGGGCGGCGGTTCGATGCCCATCAATGATGCGGCATAGGCGACGACGTCCTGCGGCGCCGCCGGCAGATCGTCGGTGACGTTGAAGATGCCGCCTTTATTGCCTTGGATGAGCTGCCACAGGGAGCCTGCTATGTCGTCGCAATGAATGCGATTGAACACTTGGTCGGGCTTGACCAGCCGCCTTGCGCTGCCGTTTTCCAGATTGACCAGGGCATTGCGGCCCGGCCCGTAAATGCCGGAGAGTCGCAGGATCGCCACCGGCCGGCGAATCTCGCGGCCCAGCTCCAGCCAGTCCTGCTCTGCCGCCACCCGCATCATCG
The DNA here is from genome assembly GCF_003997975.1 of Mesorhizobium sp. M7A.F.Ca.US.005.03.1.1. NCBI lineage: Bacteria > Pseudomonadati > Pseudomonadota > Alphaproteobacteria > Hyphomicrobiales > Phyllobacteriaceae > Mesorhizobium > Mesorhizobium sp. M7A.F.Ca.US.005.03.1.1. The sequence continues at coordinate 18,687 of NZ_RZRO01000067.1, read as the reverse complement.
AACGCTTCGACACCGGCCGGCATTCAGCCGTTTCATCGACCCATGCGCCGTCATAATTGCCGTAAACCCCGACCGTAGAGAGATAGCCGATCCATTCCAGCAAAGGCATTTGAGCGATTGCCTCTCGCGCCGCACCCAGCACGGGATCGCCGGCCTCCTCCGGGGCGACCGAAATCAGCAGATGCGTTGTTTTCCGCAATGCATCGCCAATCTCATCCGTCAGCGCACCGTCGAACAACAGCGGGGCGATGCCGGCCTGCCGTAGCGTCTCGAATTTTTCCGGCGAGCGTGTCGTGCCGAAGATCGTCGCGGCGCCTTTGTTAGCCCGAGCAAAAGCCCTGCCCGAATAGCCGGCGCCGAAGATGAATATCTGCTTTTCGCTCATGCATTCGCCCTGGTTGGCCGCGCCAGACGCCATTCGTCGCGCACGGCTTCGTCGCTCTCGGTTTTCAGGCCGATGGCTGCCCTTTCTGAATATTCGGCGTTGGGCACCAGCCGCGCCAGCGCCCAAATTGCCGCGCCCCGCACCAGCGGGGACGGATCGCCGAGCAGCGCAAGCACCGCGCCGGACAGCGACGCTTCGCCGGAATTGCCGGCGGCGATCAGCACGTTGCGGATGAACCGATCGCGGCCGATGCGTTTTATCGGCGAACCGGAGAAGAAAGCGCGGAAGGCCGCGTCATCGAGACCCAAAAGGTCGGCGAGCGGTGGTTCGCGCAGATCATCGCGCGCGGCGAGTTTTGCTTCCGAAGCCGCCCGGGCGAATTTGTTCCACGGGCAGGCGGCTAAACAGTCATCGCAGCCATAGATGCGGTTGCCGATCTTTTCGCGGAATTCGTGCGGGATCGGCCCCTTGTTCTCGATGGTGAGATAGGAAATGCAGCGCCGCGCATCGAGCCGGTAGGGCGCCGGAAAAGCATCGGTCGGGCACGCGTCGAGGCAGGCGCGGCAGGAGCCGCAATGGTCGATTTCGGCGCGGTCGGGCACGAGTTCGGCGGTGGTGAAGATGGTGCCGAGGAACAGCCAGGAGCCGTGCTCGCGGCTGACCAGATTGGTGTGTTTGCCTTGCCAGCCAAGCCCGGCGGCTTCGGCCAGCGGCTTTTCCATGACAGGTGCGGTGTCGACGAACACCTTCACGTCACCGCCGGCGCGGGCAACGAGCTTGCCGGCGATCTCCTTCAGCCGGCCTTTCATCACATCGTGATAGTCGCGGTTTTGCGCATAGACCGAGATCGCGCCGCGGTCGCGCTTGGCCAGCACTTCGCGAAGATCATGGTCGGGGCCGTAGTTCATCGCCAGCACGACGATCGAGCGTACCTGCGGCCAGAGGGCCGTTGGTTCACTGCGGCGTTGCAACGTCTCGGCGATCCAGTCCATCGAGCCGTGAAAGCCGTCGGCGACGAATTCGGCCAGGCGCGCCGGCGCCAGCGGGATCGCATCGGGGGAGGTGACGGCGACGGCATCGAAGCCGGCGCGCTGCGCCTCCGCGTCGATCAGCGCGCGCAGTTTTGCCGCGTCAGAAGTCGAGGTCCGCATAATGCGACACCGGTGACAGGCCGCGCACCCGGTCGGTCAAAAGCGGCCGGAAGGAAGGCCGCGACTTGACCCGCGTGTACCATTCGCGTGCAGCGCTGTGCTCGCGCCAGTCGATCTCGCCGAGATAATCGAGCACCGAAAGCGTCGCCGCGGCCGCGAGATCGGCATAGGTGACCCTCGAGCCGGCCAGCCAATGGCGGGTGCCGGCCAGCCAGTTGGTGTATTTCATGTGCTGGCGGATGTTGGCGCGCGCCGCACGGATCGCGCCAGAGTCGGGCGAGCCGCCGCCCGCCGTTTCCGGCATGACCGGCTTCAGCACGCGCTCACGCACCAGATGGCGGGTGACTTCGCTTTCAGCCTTGTTGAGATACCAGTCGATGAGCCGGCGGATTTCGGCGCGCTGCATCGGGTCCTCGGCGAACAGCCGCTTGTCGCGCTTCAGCACGCCGCGCGTTTCATCGAGATATTCCGATATGACCGTCGCGCCGATGATCGGCACGTCGCCTTCGGCCAGCAGGATCGGCAGCGTGCCGGCCGGGTTCAGCGCCAGGAACTCCTTGCGCCGGGTCCACGGCTTTTCCTCGATCAGGGCCAGCTCCTCGCCATACTCTCCGAAAGCGAGGCGGACGAAGCGACAGGTGGCGAACATGGGGTGGTGGAAAAGCGTCAGCATGGTTCCGCGATGATAAAGCGCACTGGCGAATCGCAGGGCGCACCGGTAAGTCTTGGCCGCCCGGTTAGCGGGCCGTCAGGGTGTTGCGACCTATAGGGGGACTTCAACGCCATGACAAGCAAGCCCTTCTGTCAGCCGTCACGCCAATGCCGAGGTAGCCATGGAAAGCCAGACCATCGTCGAAGCCCTGCTGCTCGGCCTGCTGGAGGGGCTGACCGAGTTCATCCCGGTGTCCTCGACCGGCCATATCCTGCTCGCTGGCCATTTCCTCGGCTTCCACTCGACCGGCAAGGCCTTCGAGATCCTGATCCAGCTCGGCGCCATCCTGGCGATCCTCAGCGTTTATTTCCGCCGCCTCTGGAAAATGCTGCTCGAACTGCCGCACGACCGACTGACCAGGCATTTCGTCATCGGCATCCTCATCGCCTTCCTGCCGGCGGCATTCATCGGCGCGCTGGCGCATGATTTCATAAAGACGGTGCTGTTCGAATCGCCGAGGCTGATCTGCATCATGCTAATTATCGGCGGCGTCGTGCTGCTGGTGGTCGACCGCATGAACCTCAAGCCGGTTTATCGCGATGTCGAGCGCTTCCCGACCCGGCTTTACCTGCAGATCGGGCTTTTCCAGTGCCTGTCGCTCATTCCCGGCACATCGCGTTCGGGCTCGACCATCGTCGGCGCCCTGCTTTTGGGCGTCGATAAGCGCGCGGCCGCTGAATTTTCCTTCTTCCTTGCAATCCCGACCATGGTCGGCGCCTTCGCCTTCGACCTGTTCAAGAACCGCAACGTGCTGAGCAGCGCCGACCTGCCGATCATCGCCGTCGGCTTCGTCGCCGCCTTCGTCACGGCGCTCATCGTCGTGCGCTTCCTGCTCGATTACGTCTCGCGCAAGGGTTACTCGCTGTTCGGCTGGTGGCGGCTGGTGGTGGGCGGTGTCGGGTTGGTGGCGTTGATGATCTGGGGGTGAGGAGTGTTCCGCGTAGCGGCCCTCACGCTTCGTCATCCACGGGCTCCGCCCGTGGATGACGAATGAAGGAGGGCTGCCCCCTCTAACTCTTCCCATAAAACGCGTTCTCGACATGCACCGGCCAGCGCCAGGGCAGCACCGCGACCATGTCGAAGCGCATCGACAGTCTGCCGTAGTCCGCTTGGCGCGACAGCCAGATGTCGGCCGCGCCTTCTATTCGACGTTCCGATTCGTGACCGATCGCCTCCATGGCTTCCATCAGCGACCGGCGCGCCTTGACTTCGACGAACAGCACCAGATCGCCGCGCCGCGCGATCAGGTCGATCTCGCCGAAGCGCGTGCGATGGCGGCGGGCGAGAATGCGATAGCCTTTCAGCATCAGCGCTACCGACGCCAGCCATTCGCCGCGATGGCCGCGCCGATAGGCTTTCTGGCGGCTGGCGCTCGGGCGTTCAGCCACCGCCGCTTTCTCCCGAAGCATCCTTGAGCTCCAGCAATCGCCGATAGAGCGCCTGTTTCTGGCCGCCGGTCATCTTCGCGGCTTCCGCCGCCGCCTTGGAGGCCGGCATTTCGGCGGCAAGCGACAGAAGCAGACGGTCGATGTCGGCGGGTTCGTCGACCCTGGCCTCGGCCGGAGCGACGCAGACGACGATCTCGCCCTTCGGCGTATCGGCCGCGGCATAGTGGTCGGCCAGCGCCTGCAGCGTGCCGGTTCGCATCTCCTCGAAGGTCTTGGTCAATTCCCTGCCGATCGCGGCCTTGCGCTCGCCGCCCAGCGCTTCGACCATGGCACCGAGGGATTCGGCCAGCCGGCGCGGCGATTCGAAGAAAATCAATGTCGCCGGCACGGCTTTCAGTGCCTCCAGCCGCGTCAGCCGCTGCCCGGTCTTCACCGGTAAAAATCCGGCGAACATGAAGGCATCGGAGGGCAGGCCGGATGCGGTCAACGCCGCGAGCGGCGCCGATGGGCCGGGGATAGGCACGACGCGAATGCCGTGGTCGAGCGCCTCGCCGACCAGCCGGTAGCCGGGATCGGACACCAGCGGCGTGCCGGCATCGGAGATCAGCGCCACGCTCTGTCCGGCCTGCAGCGCCGCGATCAGCTTCGGCCCGGCCTCGCCTGCATTATGCTCATGATAGGCTGTGGTGCGGCGGCGGATGCCATAACGGTCGAGCAGCACGCGCGACACCCGTGTGTCTTCGCAAGCGACGATGTCGGCGGCGGCCAGCGTCTCCAGCGCGCGCAGCGTGATGTCGGCGAGATTGCCGATCGGCGTCGCCACCAGATAGAGCGCCGGCTCCAGCGGCCGGGCCGCGATCTCGGTCTGCCCGACCACATAGCTGCGCTTGCCCGTCTCTGCGGTCACTGACGACTTCTCCATTCAGCCCTGTTTGGCACGGCTGACGCGGGCTTGCAAAAGCTGATGCCGATGTAGGGAATTCGCCTTTCCTTTGCCACAGTGGGGAACCAAACCGGCGTTGGCAGATTAGCCCCCTGATTCCGGAGGAGGACAGGATGGACAGCCTCAAGATACAAGACGCTTTCGAACCCTACTATGCCGGCCGCAACCGCGTTGCCACCCCCAGGGACAAGCGCCCGTCTGCCAAGACCGAGCACAGCCTGACCGAAGAGCGCGTCGCCAGCACCTTGCCGACGAACGTCAGCCTTTCCGACAACAAACCCGACAGCACGACGGAGCACTGACCGGACGATGCCCAATCGCTTCGATATCTTCATCACCCGTCTTGAAACGAAGAACGCACGCCATGGCGCGCAACTACCCTCGATAGGCGACCAGCACAGCACCCGCCGCGATAAGGGCGACGCCAAGCCAGTTCGCTCCGGACAACCGCTCGCCGAGAAAGGCCGCGCCAAACACCGCCACAAGCACGACGCTTAGCTTGTCGATCGGCGCCACCTGCGCCGCATTGCCGATCTTCAGGGCGCGAAAATAGCAGAGCCATGAAGCGCCGGTCGCCAGACCGGACAGGGCGAGGAAAGCCCAGGTCTTTCCCGAGATCGTAGCCGGCGACTGGAATTGGCCGCTGGCGAGCAGGATGGCACCGAGCACGATCAGGATGATGATCGTGCGGATGAAGGTGGCGAAATCGGAATTGATGTTCTCGATGCCGACCTGGCGAAGATCGCCGTCAGGGCAGCGAATGCAGCCGAGAGCAGTGCCCAGAATTGCCAGGAGGATACGGTCAGGTTCATGCGGGTGGCCTTCGCGGATGGCGTCTTAACCGAGATACCGCGAAATGCGTGCCTTCAGAAGGCCAATCAACTCCAGATCCATGAATTCATAATTGTCAGGTATGTCGAGGCAGATCACACGCGCCTTCTTCAGGCTGGCCCTGAATTTCTTCTGCAGCTTGGTGCGGTGCGCCTTTTCCATGACGAAGATGATGTCGGCCCAAGCGACCAGCTCATGCGTCAGCGGCGTGTCGGCATCGTGGTTGGTTCCGGCCGAGGCCACCTCGATATCACGGCGCGTTGAAAACACCTGTTCGGCGGTCGGGCTGCGCAAGCGGTTCTGGCTGCAGACGAAAAGGACGTTCTTCAAGGGTTAGCGCGCCAGATCGGCGACCACCGCGTCGAGCACGATCATGCCGGCGGCCGTGGCGCGCAGGCGCGCATTGCCGATCGGCGCCACCAGCCCTTCGCCCTGCAGCATCGACAGCCGCGCGCTCGACAGGCCGCGCCCGGAGAACGCCTCGTAGCGGGAGAGATCGATGCCTTCGGCCAGCCGCAGGCCCATCAGCAGGAATTCGTCGGCCTCTTCCGAGCGCGTCAGGATCTCGCCGCCGGTGACGCCATGGCCCTTGGCCTCGACCAGATTGGCCCAGGTTTCCGGCATCCGCTCGGCGATTGTCACCGTGCGGCGGCCGTTCTCGACGAAGCGGCCATGCGCGCCCGGCCCGACGCCGACATATTCGCCATAGCGCCAATAGGTCAGGTTGTGCCGGCTCTCGGCGCCCGGCCTGGCGTGGTTGGAAATCTCGTAGGCCGGCAGGCCGTGCGCCGTGGTGATCTCCTGCGTCAGCGCATAGAGGTCGGCGGCATGGTCGTTGTCGGGGATGACGAATTTCTTTGCCGCATGCAGCGCGTGGAAGGGCGTGCCTTCCTCGATGGTCAGCTGGTAGAGCGACAGATGGTCGGCGGCATGGCCGATCGCCTGTTCCAGCTCCGATGCCCAAGCCTCCGGCGTCTGGCCGGGGCGGGCGTAGATCAGGTCGAAGGACAGCCTTGGGAATATTTCCCGCGCGAAGCCGATGGCGTGCAGGGCCTGTTCGACATTGTGCAAACGGCCGAGGAAGCGCAAATCCTTGTTGTTCAGCGCCTGCACGCCGAGCGACACGCGATTGACGCCGGCTGCCCGGTAGCCGCGAAAGCGCTCGGCCTCGACCGAGGACGGATTGGCCTCCAGCGTCACCTCGATGCCGGCAGGCACCGTCCAGTTCTTCGCCACGGCGTCCAGAACCCTGGCCACGGTTTCCGGCTTCATCAGCGAGGGCGTGCCGCCGCCTAGAAAAACGCTGGTCACCTCGCGCGGCCCGGTGCGCTCGCGCATCGTCGCCAGTTCGGCCTCGAAGGCGGCGGCAAAGCGCTCCTGGTCGACCGGCTGGTGGCGAACATGGCTGTTGAAGTCGCAATAGGGGCATTTGGCCGCGCAGAACGGCCAGTGGACATAGACGCCGAAGCCGGGCGCCCGGTCGAGCAGCATGCTCATGCCGAGCCCAATCGAGCTTGGGCGAATTTCTGGAAGGCGCGGGCGCGGTGCGACAGCGCCGTGGCCTGGCCGGGCTTCCAGCCATGCTTTTCCTCGGCGCTCATTTCGCCGAAGGTTTTTTCGAAGCCATCGGGCAGGAACACAGGATCGTAGCCGAAGCCGAGCTCGCCGCGCGGTGGCCAGACCAGCGTGCCCTCGGCCTCGCCGCGATAATATTCCGCCTCGCCGTCGGGAAACGCCAGGCAGATGACGGCGACAAAGCGTCCCTTGCGCTGCTCCGGCAAGGCGGCGCCGACCTCCTGCAGCGCCACTTCGGTGCGTTGCATGGCCATGCCGAAGTCACGCGAACCGTCCGGGGTTTCGGCCCAGTTGGCGGTGTAGACGCCGGGCGCGCCGTCAAGCGCGTCGACGCACAGGCCGGAATCGTCCGACAGCGCCGGCAGGCCGGTCGCCTTGGCGGCGGCGAGCGCCTTGATGTAGGCGTTCTCCTCGAAGGTGGTGCCGGTCTCGTCCGGCTCCGGCAGGCCATACTCCCTGGCCGACTTCGCTTCGAAGCCGAACGGTCCCATCAGGTCGGCGAATTCGCGCAGCTTGCCCTCATTATGGCTGGCGACGACGATCTTCTTGCCATCGAGAGAATGCATCAAAGGCCCCAGATTCTTGGCTCGGCAAATTCGATCGAATTGCCCGAGGGGTCGCGTATATAGATCGAACGGCCGCCCTGCGGCCACTCGAATTCGCTCTCGATGGCGATCTTCTTTGCCTCCAGATGGGTTTTCCAGCCGGCGATTTCATCGGCGGTCGCCGTAAAACAGAGATGACCTTGGCCGACCGCGCCGTGCGGTGGCACCGGCAGCCTCGCGTCAGGCGCCGGCGGGATTTTGGTTGCCTCGGCGTTGAAGACGAGCAGCACGCCGGGGCCGCAGCGGAAGAAGAGGTGGCGGCCGTCGACCTTGCCGAGGAGATTGAGGCCGAGGATGTCGGTGTAGAAGGTTTCGGCGGCGGGCAGGTCTGTGACGTAGAGGGCCGATTCCAGGATCGCGGAGGGTGTCACGAGGCGCCCCCCTCTGGCCTGCCGGCCATCTCCCCCTCAGGTGGGGAGATTGGCAGCTTCTGCATTGTCGCGCACCCTACAACGCCGGAGATTGGCGAAGCCCTAGACGACATCCGATCTCCCCACTTGAGGGGGAGATGGCCGGCAGGCCAGAGGGGGGCGCTCAGGCTCGACATCTAAAAACTAAGCCACCGCCATCTGCTGCAAACTCACCAGGCGCTGGATGCCTTTCTTGGCCAGGCCCATCAAGTCCGCGAACTGCTCCTCGGAGAAAGGCTCGCCCTCGGCGGTGCCCTGGATCTCGACGATGCCACCCTTGCCGGTCATGACGAAATTGGCGTCGGTGCCGGCTGCGGAATCCTCGATATAGTCGAGGTCGATGACCGGCTGGCCGTCATGGATGCCGCAGGAGATCGCCGCGACATGGTCCTTCAGCACCTTGGCGACGCTGGCCATCTGGCGGGCTTCCATCCAGCGCAGGCAGTCATACAGCGCCACCCAGCCGCCGGTGATCGAGGCGGTGCGGGTGCCGCCATCGGCCTGGATGACGTCGCAGTCGACGGTGATCTGCTGTTCGCCCAGCGCCTGCAAATCGACCACGGCGCGCAAGGAGCGGCCGATCAGCCGCTGGATTTCCAGCGTGCGGCCGCCCTGCTTGCCGGCCGAAGCCTCACGGCGCATGCGCTCGCCGGTCGAGCGCGGCAGCATGCCGTATTCCGCCGTCACCCAGCCCTTGCCGGAGTTGCGCATCCAACCCGGCACTTTTTCCTCGAGGCTGGCCGTGCACAGGACATGCGTGTCGCCGAACTTCACCAGGCATGAGCCTTCGGCATGCTTGGAGACGCCACGCTCGAAGGAGATGGCACGCATTTCGTCGAATTGGCGTTTGGAAGGGCGCATTCAGGGCTGCTTTCTTGTCATTTTTCGGAATCTTGGCCGGCTTGTAACCGCATGGGACGCGTGGCGCAAAGGAAAATGGGCTGACGATCGGACACAGACACCGGGTTGCGCGGGTGCGGTGTAAGTCTATATCCTTGGGCCGGAGGTTTTTGGCCGTATGACCAAGGCAGTCGATCCGAGTTCGCAGTCGCCCGCGCTTCAGTCGCCAGTATTCCAGGCGCTCGACATGCGTTCCCGCGACATCTTCCGGCGCATCGTCGATTCCTATCTCAGGGACGGTGAACCGGTGGGATCGCGCAGCCTGTCGCGTATCCTGCCGTCCTCGCTGTCGCCGGCGACCATCCGCAACGTGATGAGCGACCTCGAGCATCTCGGCCTGATCTACGCGCCGCACATTTCGGCCGGCCGGCTGCCAACGCAGGCCGGCCTGCGTTTCTTCGTCGATGCCTTCATGGAGCTTGGCGACCTTTCCGACGAGGAGCGCCGCGCCATCGAGGCACAGGTGCGGGCGTCCGGCTCCGGTGCGACGCTGGAGCACATGCTGACCGAGGCCAGCCAGATGCTGTCGGGCATGTCGCGCGGCGCCGGCCTGGTGCTGGCCGCCAAGAACGAGGTGGCGCTGAAGCACATCGAATTCATCCAGCTTGAGCCGACGAAGGCGCTGGCGGTGCTGGTGTCGCAGAATGGCGACGTCGAAAACCGCGTCGTCGACCTGCCCGCCGGCATCACCGTCTCGCAACTGCACGAGGCCTCGAATTTCCTCAACGCCCATATACGCGGTCGCACGCTTGCCGAGGCGCGGATCGAGATCGCTCGCATCAAGGAAGAAACCAGGGCCGCGCTCGACACGCTGTCGCAGGACCTGGTGGAGAAGGGGCTGGCGGTGTGGGCCGGCGCCGACAGCGGCCTGCCGGCACGGCTCATCGTGCGCGGGCGTGCCAATCTGCTTGAAAACGTTACCGCCCAGGCCGACATCGAGCTGCTGCGCCATCTGTTCGAGGACATGGAGACGCAGGACGGGCTTATCCAGCTGCTTGACCTCGCCGAGCAGGGCTCGGGTGTGCGCATCTTCATCGGCTCGGAAAACAAGCTGTTTTCGCTGTCGGGCTCGTCGCTGGTCGTCGCCCCCTATCGCGACAAGGATGCCCGCGTCGTCGGCGCGCTCGGCGTCATCGGCCCGACCCGGCTGAATTACGCGCGCATCGTCCCAATGGTCGACTATACGGCGCAGCTGATTTCACGCATGCTGCGCTGAGCTGATCCAACCGAGGAGACGACGATGGCGCTCGAAGAATTCAAGGCCCGGATCAGCCTGCTGCTGGAGGAGATGGTCAACCAGCCGGAAGACCAGCACGAGATCCAGGAGCAGCTGCGCGAAAAGCTACGGGAAATGCGCGCCATGGGCCTGCCGCTGCCGGCCGACCTCGTCGAGTTGGAAAAACGCCTCGACGACGATTTCTACGCCGCCGGGACCTGAACCGGAAAACCGCAAGCTTCCTTCACCTCATCGTGTGCCGTGGAACGATCGACGAAACCGGTCGTTCCTGTTTTCACGCCCGAACACTGGAGGACCGAATGATGCGTTTTGCCGGCCCCGCACTTTCCGCCGCACTGTTTCTCTCGACCGCTTCATTCGCCCAGCAGGCGGACGAACCGGTGCTGAAAGGCGCGGCTGCCTTCGGCGACTGGCGAGCGGACAAGCCGGGCACCCGCCGCCTGATCAGACCGGATGATCTGCCCAAGCCCAATGCCACCCGGTCGACCTCGAACAGCGCCGGCATCGCGGACATGCCGGCAGACGCGAAGCTGCAACTGCCGCCGGGTTTCTCGGCCGAGCTGGTTGCATCGGGCATCGACAATCCACGCGTCGTACGCGTCGCACCGAATGGCGACCTGTTCGTCGCCGACAGCAAAGCCAACCAGGTCCGCATCTATCGCCTCGCCGAAGGCAGTGCGAAGCCGGCGCAGGACGGCATCTTTGCCGGCAATCTCAACCGGCCCTATGGCATTGCCTTCTATCCGCCGGGCGCTGACCCGCAATGGGTCTATGTCGCCAACAGCGACAGCATCGTGCGCTTTGCCTACCGCAATGGCGACCTGAAGGCCTCCGGCGACCCGGAAACCATCGTCGGCAACATCCCCGCCAGTCATCACTGGACCCGCGATATCGCCTTCTCGCCGGACGGCAAGACGCTTTACCTTTCGGTCGGCTCGGGATCGAATGTCGCCGAGGACATGGGCCGGGAGCCGAAAGGCGGACTCGATGCCTGGGCGAAATCGCAGCCGCTGGGTGCAGCCTGGGGTTCTGAAGACGGCCGCGCCGACGTGCTGGCCTTCGATCCCGATGGCAAGAACGGCCGCATCTTTGCCGCCGGCCTGCGCAACTGCTCGGGTATGACTGTGCAGCCGGCGACCGGCGCGCTGTGGTGCGTCGTCAACGAACGCGATGCGCTTGGCGACAATGTGCCGCCCGAATACGCGACCGTGGTCAAGGAGGGTGCCTTCTATGGCTGGCCCTGGTACTATATCGGCAACAATGAGGATCCGCGCCACAAGGGTGAGCGCCCCGATCTTGCCGGCAAAACGACCGTTCCCGATGTGCTGATGCAGGCGCATTCGGCGCCGCTCACCATCGCCTTTTACGAGGGGAAGAGCTTTCCAGCTGAATACAAGGGCGATGCGTTCGTCGCTCTGCATGGTTCATGGAACCGCGGCAACAGGACCGGCTACAAGGTGGTGCGGTTGCTGTTCAAGGACGGCAAGCCGACCGGCGCGTATGAGGATTTCATCACCGGCTTCGTTGTTTCCAACGGTGAGGTCTGGGGCCGGCCGGTCGGCGTGGCGATTGCGAGCGACGGTGCGCTGATCGTCAGCGAGGACGGCAACGGCACCATCTGGCGTGTCACCCATGGCGACGGTCCGTCCTGATCTGCTCAGGTAACGCAGGCCCCCTCACCCGGATTGCCAACCGAATTGCGAAGAGCAATTCGGGACAATCCGACCTCTCCCCGAGGGGAGAGGAGTCAGCAGACGCTGGCGCCCGTCTCTTCTCCCCTCGGGGAGAAGGTGGCCGCGAAGCGGCCGGATGAGGGGGCTTCGTAAGGCGAGCCCTCGATATCTGGTGCAATAGAATCCGGCCCCAGGAAATTCAATCTTGGCCTGTCCCATGCAATAAAACGCTCTGATCCGAGACCAGTGCCATGACCCTTACCGGATTCCTCGCCTATAGTGCGGCCCTCGGCATCGCCGCCGCGATTCCTGGTCCCGGCATCACCGCGCTGGTCGCCCGTGCGCTCGGCTCAGGCTTCCGATCGTCGCTGGCGATGTCGTTTGGCCTGATGGTTGGCGACATCACCTATCTGACCGCCGTGGTGCTTGGCCTCGCCTTCGTCGCACAATCCTTCGGCATGGTTTTCCTGGCCATCAAATGGCTCGGCGTCGCCTATCTCGCCTTTCTCGGCTGGCGCTTCTGGAACAGCGGCATCACGCCCGAGACCGTCGAGGCCGGAAAAGGCAAGGGCGGCTTGCTGTCGAGCTTTGCCGCCGGCCTGACCGTTACCCTCGGCAATCCGAAGACGATGATCTTCTATCTCGCGATCACGCCGACCATCGTCGACCTGAAAACCATCACGCTGGCGGATTACGGCATCCTCGTCGCGCTGACCGTTGTCGTGCTGTTGGTGGTGCTGGTGCCGTATCTGGCGCTGGCGGCCAAGGCGCGCTGGTTTCTGAAATCGCCCCGCGCGCTCAAGGCGCTGAACCGCACGGCGGCCGGCTTCATGGTCGGTGCTGCTGCAGCGATTGCCGCTCGGCAATAGAGAGCTTTCGGCCAAAGCATTTCGCAAACAGGCCTTTGCGAGAAATGCTTTTCCGGGACGGCACGGTTTTAGAGACAGGTCCCACTCGGATATTTTCAGCCGACAGTCTATCTTGCGCGACCGAAGGCCCTATCTTGCCGGCTGCAATTCCACTGCCTGAAATCCTTACTCGCCTGAAGTTCTGGGAGCGAAACAAATGAACAAGTCCGCCACATCAGCCCGCGTGCCCGGCCGCGGCCGCGTCTACAATTCCATCACCGATACGATCGGCGACACGCCCCTGGTGCGGCTCGACAAGTTCGCCAGGGAAAAGGGCATCGTCGCCAATCTCATCGCCAAGCTCGAATTCTTCAATCCGATCGCCTCGGTCAAGGACCGCATTGGCGTGGCGATGATCGAGGCGCTTGAGGCATCAGGCAAGATTTCTCCCGGCAAGACAACGCTGATCGAACCGACGTCGGGCAACACCGGCATCGCGCTTGCCTTCGCCGCCGCGGCCAAGGGCTACAAGCTGATCCTGACGATGCCCGAAACAATGTCGGTCGAGCGCCGGAAAATGCTGGCGCTGCTCGGCGCCGAGCTGGTGCTGACCGAGGGTCCGAAAGGCATGAAAGGCGCCATCGCCAAGGCCGACGAACTGGCAGCGACGATCCCCAATGCGATCATCCCGCAGCAGTTCGAGAACCCGGCCAATCCGGAAATCCACCGCACGACGACGGCCGAGGAAATCTGGAACGATACGCATGGCGAGGTCGATATCTTCGTCGCCGGCATCGGCACCGGCGGCACCATCACCGGCGTCGGCCAGGTGCTGAAGAAGCGCAAGCCCTCCGTGCATGTCGTCGCTGTCGAGCCCGACTCCTCGCCGGTTCTGTCGGGCGGCCAGCCCGGCCCGCACAAGATCCAGGGCATCGGCGCCGGTTTTGCGCCCAAGATCCTCGACACGACGATCTATGACGAGATCGTCAAGGTGTCGAACGAGGATTCGGTGGCCAATGCCCGCCTCGTCGCCCGCCTCGAAGGCGTGCCGGTCGGCATCTCTTCGGGCGCCGCCCTGCAGGCGGCCATCGTCGTCGGCTCGCGGCCGGAGAACAAGGGCAAAAATCTTGTGGTGGTCATCCCGTCCTTCGCCGAGCGCTATCTGTCGACAATCCTGTTCGAGGGGCTGGGATCGTAGTCCGACGCTCCTTCGCGTCCAAGCTGGCCCGCTGAAAACACGCGCGTGGCCGCCATCGGCGGCTTGAGCGCGGCACCGCTTCCGGTTCATATCGCCCCGGCCTGCTTTGCGCGGCCGGGGGAGAATTTCATGTACAAGCTTTATACCCGTCCTGGCAGCGGCGGCTTCGTCGTCGAGGCAGCGCTGGCGTTGGCGAATGCACAGTTCGAGCAGATCGACGTGCCGAAGACCGACCGGCCCGACCCCGCCTTCCTCGACATCAGTCCGTTGAACCAGGTGCCGGTGCTGACCTTGCCGGACGGAAGCTCGATGACGGAATCGGCGGCGATCTGCATCCTGCTTGCCGAGCGTCATCCCGATGCCAATTTGGCGCCGGCAGCAGACGCGCCTGCCCGCGCCGATTTCCTGCGCTGGATGGCCTTCATGTCGTCGGTGCTCTATCCGGCGGTGCTGCGTTTCTACTACGCATACCGCTACACTGCCGATCCCGAAGGCACCAAGGCGGTCAAGCAGGCAGCCGTGGCCGAGATGGACCGTGGCTTTGCCGTTCTGGATGCCGCGCTCGAAGGCCGTGACTGGCTGGTCGGCGACCGGATGTCGCTGGCCGACATCTATCTGGTCATGCTGGTGGCCTGGCATCCCGACATCGACAGCGCGTGGACGGCATGGCCGAACATTGAACGCCTGTGGGCGCGGCTGCGCGACCATCCGCTGATGAAGACGCTCAACACCTCGCACGAGATGTGGCCGGGCTGAAGCTCAATTTCTGAGCACTGCCCGCTTTTCCTGCAGGAAGCGGCGCACCGCCGGGTCGCGCTCGAGGCCGATCGCCCGGTCATAGGCTTCGCAGGCTTGCGGTACCTGACCAAGCCTGGCCAGGAGACCGGCGCGTGCGGCCCAATAGGGCTGATAGTCATCAAGCCGTTTGTCGTCGCCCAGCACGTAGAGGGCCGCCAATCCCGCCACTGCGCCCTCGGCCTCGGCGATCGCCACCGCGCGGTTTATCGCCACCACCGGCGATCCTGCGATCGAAAGCAACGCATCGTAGAGCTCGCGGATCGCCGCCCAGTCGGTGCGGCCGGTCAGCCGTCGTGCCGCATGCGCGGACTGCACGGCCGCCTCAAGCTGGTAGCGGCCGATGATGCCCTTGGCCGCGGCGTTGGAAAGCAGCGCCTCCGCCTCATCGATCAGGGCGCGGTCCCATAGAAGGCAATCCTGTTCCGCCAGCGGCACGAAGTCGCCGGCGGCGCTGCGCCGTGCGGCGCGGCGCGACTCAGCAAACAGCATCAGCGACAGGAGGCCCAGCGCCTCCGGCTCCTCCGGCAACAGCGAAGCCACCAGCCGGCCGAGCCAAATGCCTTCGGTCGCCAGATTGCGCCCTCGCGTCTCGGTGCCCGCCGGGTCGGACCAGCCTTCGGCGAAGGCGGCGTAGATCGCTTCCAGCACCGCATCCAGCCGTTCGCCGAGTTCGGCCTGCTCCGGCACGCGGAACGGAATACCGGTTTCACGGATGCGGGACTTGGCTCGCACCAGGCGCTGGCCCATCGTTGCCGGCGAGACCAGGAAGGCGGAAGCGATCGTCGCGGCGTCGAACCCCAGCACCGTCTGCAGGATGAGCGGCGAACGCACGCTCGATTCGATCGCCGGATGGGCGCAGGCGAACATCAGCCGCAGCCGCTCGTCGGGCAGGTCTTCGTCGGTCATGCGCGCCTCCGCTTCCTCGGCAATCAGCTTGAGATGCTCGCGGCCGGCCTCGCTGGTCAGCCGGCGCCGCACCGCATCGACGCGGCGCCGCCTTGCCACCGCCAGCAGCCAGGCTTCCGGTTTCTTGGGTACGCCGGTTCTTGGCCAGCGTTCGAGGGCGGCGGCAAAGGCATCGGCCAGCGCGTCCTCGGCTGCGGCCACGTCGCGCGTGCGGGCCGCGAGCCAGGCGACAAGCTTGCCGTAGCTTTGCCGGGCGGCGGTTTCCGCTGCCGCCCGCGCGATCTCCAGGCCACTTTCCATCACATGGTCTGTTCCCAGATCGGCCGCAGCTCGACCGTGCCGGCGCTGGCCGCGGGGCAGCGCGCCGCCCAGGCGATAGCGGCATCGGCATCCTCGGCCTCGATCATGTAGAAGCCCGCAAGCTGCTCCTTGGTGTCGGCATAGGGGCCATCGAGCACGTTGGTCTTGCCATTGACCATCCGCACCGAAGTGGCGGCCTGGGTCGGCTTCAGCCGGTCGCCGGCCAGCCAGGCGCCGGATTTCTTCAACGCATCGGTATACGCGCCATAGGCAGCGCTGATCTCGTAGGTCTTATCGGTCGGCGCGGCCGCCATCGCGGCTTCATTGACGTAGATCA
Organism: Mesorhizobium sp. M7A.F.Ca.US.005.03.1.1; assembly: GCF_003997975.1. Lineage (NCBI taxonomy): Bacteria > Pseudomonadati > Pseudomonadota > Alphaproteobacteria > Hyphomicrobiales > Phyllobacteriaceae > Mesorhizobium > Mesorhizobium sp. M7A.F.Ca.US.005.03.1.1. The sequence continues at coordinate 2,490 of NZ_RZRO01000067.1, read as the reverse complement.
AAAGCATGTATCGCATGGTCTTCTCCCGTTGTTTCGAAGGCTGCTTCGTTTGCGAGCCGGACGTATGTCGCGCGGCCCTGGCCGATTTCGACAGGCATTGGAAAAATCTTTCGGCTCCGAAGACATTTCACGCAAGCGGCCATCTGTGCATCCGCACTCAACCATTCGTCTAACGCATGGGATTGCGGGTTGGCATTTCCATCTCGCTGTCTAAACTCGCTTCTGTTCGCGTCAGGGAGGTGATGCGGCTGCTATTTCAGGGAGGAAATCAGATGTTCCATTTCAGGACGAAACTTGTTGCGGCCGGCGCCGTGGCGCTGTCGCTTGGCCTAGGCGCTGTTTCCGCCAAGGCGCAGGAATTCATCAATGTGCTCACCGGCGGCACATCTGGCGTCTATTATCCGCTCGGCGTGGCACTGTCGGAAATCTACGGCAAGGGCATCGAAGGCGCCCGCACCCAGGTGCAGGCAACAAAGGCTTCGGTCGAAAACCTCAATCTGTTGCAGCAGGGCAAGGGCGAGATCGCGTTTGCGCTGGGCGATTCCGTCAAGCTGGCCGCCGAAGGCAATGCCGAGGCCGGTTTCCCCGGCAAGCTCGATAAGTTGCGCGGCATCGCAGCCATCTATCCCAACTACATCCAGATCGTCGCCAGCCGGGAGTCCGGCATCAAGACGCTGGCCGACCTCAAGGGCAAGAGCCTGTCGGTCGGCGCGCCGGCCTCCGGCACCGAGCTCAATGCCCGCGCCATCTTCGCCGCCGCCGGGTTGAAGTATGAGGATCTCGGCCGGGTCGAGTATCTGCCCTTCGCCGAATCGGTCGAGCTGATCAAGAACCGGCAGCTCGACGCCACGCTGCAATCGGCCGGGCTCGGCGTCGCCTCGATCCGCGACCTCGCCACCTCCGTGCCGATCAATGTCGTGGCGGTGCCGGCCGAGGACGTCGCCAAGATCGGCGCGCCCTATCTGTCGGTGGTCATTCCCAAGGGCACTTATGAAGGCCAGAGCGAGGATGTCGCCACCGCCGCCGTCGGCAATTTCCTCATCACCCGCGCCGATGTCTCCGACGAGACCGCCTACCAGATGACCAAGCTGATGTTCGACCATCTCGACCAACTGGCTGCGGCACATGCCGCCGCCAAGGCGATCGACCCGGCCAAGGCGCTCGACGGCATGCCGGTGCCGCTGCACCCCGGTGCCGAGCGGTACTACAAGGAGAAGGGCTTGTTGAAGTAGGGCGGGTCCGTCGGATGACCGAAGCAACGTCTGGAACGTCAACCGACGGCAAATCCGCCACCTTCCATCTGCCTGCCGTCGAAGAACAGGTCGAAGGGCTGCCGCCGGGCTTCGGCGACGGCCTTGCGGGCAAGGCCGCCTTTCTCATCGCCGTCGCCTTTTCCGTGTTCCAGATCTATGTCGCCGCCTATGGCAGCATTCCGAGCCAAGTGGTGCGGGCCATGCATGTCGGCTTCCTGCTGCTGCTCGGCTTTGGCCTGATCGCCAATCTACGCGCCAAGAGCATGCCGGCGAAAGCCGCGTTCTGGACGCTCGGGGCGCTCGGCTTCGGCACCGGCCTCTACAATTGGGTGTTCTACACCGATCTGATCCGCCGCTCCGGCTTCCTGACCACGCCGGACCTCATCTTCGGCGCGGTGCTGGTGGTGCTGGTCTTCGAGGCAGCGCGGCGGCTGATGGGGCTGCCGCTGGCGGTCATCGCTTTCATCTTTCTCGCCTACTGCTTTTTCGGCAACCATTTGCCGCCGCCGCTCATCCATCGCGGCTATGATTTCGCCCAGCTCGTCGACACCTTCGCCTACGGCACCGAAGGCATCTACGGCACGCCGATCTATGTCTCGGCCGCCTACATCTTCATCTTCGTCGTCTTTGCCGCCTTTCTAGAACGCGCCGGCATGATCGCGCTGTTCAACGATTTCGCGCTTGGCCTGGTCGGCTCGTGGCGCGGCGGCCCGGCGCAGGTCTGCGTCCTGTCCTCGGCGCTGATGGGCACCATTTCCGGCTCGGGCGTCGCCAATGTGGTGGCCAGCGGCCAGTTCACCATCCCGCTGATGAAGCGCTTCGGCTTCCGCTCGGCTTTTGCCGGCGCCGTCGAGGCGACCTCCTCGATGGGCGGCCAGATCATGCCGCCGGTAATGGGTGCGGTCGCCTTCATCATGGCCGAGACGCTGAACGTGCCTTATGCCGAAGTGGTCAAGGCGGCGATCATCCCGGCGCTGCTCTATTTCGGCGCCTGCTTCTGGCAGGTGCATCTGGAAGCCGGCAAGGCGGGCCTGCACGGCATGGCCAAGGCCGAGCTGCCCAATCCGTGGGACGCGGTGCGGCAACACTGGCCGCTGGTGCTGCCGCTGGCCGCGCTCATCTACCTGCTGTTTGCCGGCTATACGCCGATCTTCGCCGGCACGATGGGCCTGGCGCTGACCATCGTGCTCATCCTCGGCACGCCGTTGGCGGCAGCGATCGGGCCGCTGGCCTTCCG